>CAIQHW010000520.1 GCA_903871715.1 uncultured bacterium | reverse complement strand
AAGTTTGGCGAACTTTAAAAGTTCGCCAAACTTCATTTATGCCATTGCAAGTTCCTCAACCGAAGGGCAAGTGCAAATTAAATTTCTATCACCATGTGTATCATTCACACGGGCAACTGAAGCCCAGAATTTATTATGACGTACAAATGGTTGTGGGTAAGCAGCTTCTTCACGGCTGTAGCTATGTGTCCAGCCACTTGAAGTAACAGCAGCTAAAGTATGCGGTGCATTTTTCAATGGATTATCTTCACGACTCCAAGTTGCATTTTCTACTTTTTTAATCTCTTCTCTGATTGAAATTAATGCATCGCAGAAGCGGTCTAATTCAGCTTTGTCTTCGCTTTCTGTTGGCTCAATCATCAAGGTTCCTGCAACTGGGAATGAAACCGTAGGTGCATGGAAACCATAATCCATCAAGCGTTTTGCAATATCAGTTACTTCAACACCAAATGCTTTAAACGGACGACAATCTAAAATAAATTCATGTGCTACTCTGCCTTTGTTACCTGCATATAACACATCATAATGCTTAGCTAATCTGGTTTTCATGTAGTTAGCGTTGAAGATGGCATATTTAGTTGCGTTGGTAATTCCTTCGCTTCCCAACATTTTTATGTATGCATAGCTAATTAACAAAATGCTTGCAGAGCCCCAAGGTGCAGCACTTACAGCAGTTGTTCCTCTTTCGCCACCAGTATTCTGGAAAATATGTTTAGGTAAATAAGGAGCTAATTTTTCGTTGCAACAAATTGGTCCCATACCAGGGCCACCACCACCATGAGGAATTGCGAATGTTTTATGCAGATTGATATGATTCACATCAGCTCCAATGGCAGCAGGTGATGTTAAACCAACTTGTGCATTCATGTTTGCGCCATCCATATAAACCAAGCCACCATTATCATGAATAATCTGACAGATTTCAATGATGCTTTCTTCAAACACACCATGCGTTGATGGATATGTAACCATCAAACAAGCCAGATTTGCTGCATATTGTGTAGCTTTTTCACGTAAATCAGCTACATCAATATTTCCCATTTCATCGCATTTTACTGCTACGATTTGCATACCACACATCGCTGCTGATGCAGGATTGGTGCCATGTGCCGAAGTTGGAATTAAAGCAATATTTCTGTGTTTGTCGTTATGGTCATCGTGGTAAGCTTTGATAACTAACAAGCCAGCGTATTCACCTTGAGCACCGCTGTTTGGTTGTAAACTACAAGCCGCAAAACCTGTAATATCACACAAATATTTTTCTAAGGTTTTAATCATTTCGATATAGCCACCCATTTGTTCGGCAGGTGCGAAAGGATGAATTTTGCTGAATTCAGGCCAACTTACAGGAATCATTTCTGAAGCTGCATTTAACTTCATCGTACAACTTCCTAATGAAATCATAGAAGTAGTCAAACTCAAATCTTTATTTTCTAAGGATTTGATATAACGCATCATCTGGCTTTCGCTGCGATGTGTGTTGAATATTTTGTGTGTTAAGAATGTTGAAGTTCTTCTTAAATTTTCTTGAATTGAAAATGCGTTATTATCGTGCAACCATTTCTTCCAGTTCAATTTACTCAGCTTTTGATTTTTTGCTTTTGCAAAAACTTTGCAGATGTCTTCCAAATCACCTTCAGAAGTGCATTCATCCAAACTGATCCCGATTGTTGTTTCATTAATATAACGGAAATTCATTTTTGCTTTTTCAGCTAAAGTTTTCACTTCTGCAAAAGAAGCACCTGCATTGACTTTCAACGTATCAAAATAGAATTCATTTTCAGTTTCATAGCCCAATGATTTCAAAGTTTCATTTAAAATATTGGTGTAAGTATGTACTCGGTATGCAATGCCTTTCAAACCTTCAGCACCATGATACACAGCATACATGCCAGCCATGATAGCTAATAAAGCTTGCGCTGTGCAAATGTTTGAAGTGGCTTTTTCACGGCGAATATGTTGCTCACGAGTTTGTAGAGCCATACGCAAAGCAGGATTGTTAGCTGCATCAATAGATACTCCAATGATACGACCTGGAATGCTGCGTTTGTATTCATCTTTAGTAGCAAAGAATGCCGCATGTGGTCCGCCATTGCCCATCGGCACACCAAATCTTTGAGAAGAACCAATTGCAATTTCAGCACCTAATTCAGCAGGTGGAGTTAATAATGTCAATGCTAATAAATCAGTTGCCATCACCACCAAAACCCCATTGCTATGGGCTTTTTCGATGAAAGCTTTATAATCATTTACTTTTCCATCGTGTGCAGGATATTGCACCAAAGCACCAAAGAAAGAATTATTCAATTCAGCAGTTTTGAAATCACCTATTACAATTTCAATGTTGATAGGATGACTTCTTGTTTTCAAAACTTCCATCGTTTGCGGCATACAACTTTCATCCACAAAAAATTTATTCGCAGTTGCATCACCACCTTTGTGATTGGTGTTGTACAACATCAACATGGCTTCGGCAGCGGCTGTGCCTTCATCTAACAACGAGGCATTGGCAACAGGAAAACCTGTTAAATCAGAAACCATCGTTTGATAATTCAACAATGCTTCCAATCTGCCTTGAGCAATTTCAGCCTGATAAGGTGTGTATTGAGTGTACCAACCTGGGTTTTCAAAAATATTTCTTAAAATAACACTCGGTGTAAAAGTGTCGTAATAACCCAAACCGATGTAAGATTTGTATACTTTATTTTTCTCTGCCACCGATTTTATGTCGGCTAAATATTCCATTTCGGTTTGTGCCGTGCCACCCACTTTTGGTATTTTTTTCAAACGAATAGATGCCGGAACAGTTTCATCAATTAGTTTGTCAACGGTTTTGATACCAATGGTTTGCAGCATTTGAAACTCATCATCATGGTTGATACCGATATGACGATTTTGAAATTGGTCAGGGAATAAATGATTCATTAATGATGTAAGATTTTGTGATTTAGAAACGAATTTAAGCAGGAATTGTTTAGAACAAATCTGTTTTGAGGGCGCAAATGTAATTCATACAAATGGCTTTGAGAAATGAGATTAAGCAGGAAATGTGGAGAAGTGGAAAATAAATTTTTCTAGAAATCATTTTT
>CAIQHW010000519.1 GCA_903871715.1 uncultured bacterium | reverse complement strand
TTCTTGCTGAATATTATCAACTACCAATGCACCTACATTAAAAACTGTTTTTGGATTTTCACCTAATTGAATTACTCTATTTCGATACTCTTCACAAATCACAAAATGCAAAGCAGATAGTTTGGTAATAGAATGACGGAAACCTTCATCAAATGCGCCTGCTGAAACTTCGCCGCCGTGAATATGTGCAATTGGAATTTGTAAAACATAAGCTGCAATGGATGCTGCAAACACCTCATATCTATCACCTAAAACTAAAACCAAATCGGGTTTTGAAGTGGAATAATAATTTGAAAAATGAGCAATTAAATTGCCAATAGAATGATTGATAGCATTAGCCGAAGTATCTGTTAAATGAGATGGAATTTTTTCTACCGCTGCAAAATTTTCTTTTTCAATTTCTGTAATTGTGTTGCCAAATTTTTTATCCAAATGAGAGCCAGTGGCAACCACAACTAAATCAAATGCTTCATCACTCTCTATCTTTTTTAATAAAGGTTTTAAGATGCCATAATCGGCTCGACTACTGGTAATGGCGCAAATTTTTTTGTTCAAAATAGTTGTAGAAAATGGTTAAAAAATAAATCAGCGAATCAAAGTTACATTGCCTTTCATAAATTGTTGCTTTTGTTGGCAAACATCATAAAATGAAAGGTAATAATCGAACACACTCAAAGGCTCGTTTTGCCCGTTAAATATGCCATTCCAACCTTGTTTGATATCTGTGGTTTCAAATAGCATTTGTCCCCAACGATTATACACCCGAAATAAATAGTTGGGCAATTCGCAACCAATAATAGGTTTAAAACTATCGTTGATGCCATCACCATTTGGTGTAAAAGCGTTGGGGATGGCTATGTTGCAATAAGTGTTGAGTATGGATATTTGCACAGCATCGGTATAGCTGCCACATTGGTTGGTAACAGTTAAAGAATAATTGCCCGAAACATTTGCGTTGATATAATTGCTGGTTGAATTATCTTGCCAATGATAGGTAGCATTGGGAAACAGATTAGCGGCTACACCCAATTTGAATGAGCCGCCATTGCAAACAGATGTATCCTTGCCCAATGAAAACTTTGGTGCTGCTATTTCAGATAAATGAATAGTATCGCTTACTGTTCGGCAAGCATTGCTAACTGTTGCCCAATAAGTGCCTGTGGTATGTACTATGATAGGATTACCTATTACACCTGTACTCCAATGGGTGTTGACAATATTTGTAGATAGTGTTTTTGAAAATGCACCGCAAAACACAGTATCATTACCAATAAAAATGGGTGCTGGCGGATTAACGGTGGCAATTAATATAGTGTCTGATACGCTGCCACAAAGGTTAGTAACAGTTGCCCAATATTTACCTGCACTGTTAATGATGATTTGTTTTGCCGTTGCGCCTGTACTCCAATGGGCTGTTGGGCTATTGGCTGTTAATTGCAAATTGGCGTTGGTGCAAATAGTGGTATCATGCCCCAATGAAAATGGAGTGGGCAATGAGTCAACCTTTAGATACATGGAATCTCTACTGGTGCAAGTATTGGCGGTACTTTGCAACCAATACCAACCTTGTGTATTGGTGGTAATAGTGGGCGTAATTGCACCTGTATTCCACATATAATTAGTAAGCGAAGGCGAAGCCGCAAGGGTAACAGTGTTGGGATGGCAAACAGTAGTATCATGCCCAATATTTACTGTGGGTGGTGTTAAAGCCGTGATAGCAACAGTATCTCGTTTTGTGCCGCAACTGTTGGTAACTTTTGCCCAATAAGTGCCTGCCGAAGTAACCACAATTTGATTAGCTGTTGCGCCTGTACTCCAAGTGGCGGTGTATGTTCCAGCTTGTAAAGTTTTTGAAAAGCTATGGCAAAAAGTGGTATCGTTACCCAATGAAAAAGGTAGCAATGGATTTTGAACAGTCAAATTCATCGTATCTCGTTTGCTGCAACTATTGGCAGTTATTTGTAACCAATAAATACCTTGCGTATTAGCAGAAATGGAAGAAGTAGTTGCGCCTGTACTCCACAAATAAGTAGCAGGCGAAATGGATGTAGAAAGTGTTACTGAATGACCATTACAAACCGCAGTATCATGCCCAATATTTGTATTGGGTGGTGTTAAAGCCGTGATAACAACAGTATCTCGTTTTGTGCCGCAACTGTTGGTAACTTTTGCCCAATAAGTGCCTGCCGAATTAACAACTATTTGATTGGCGGTTGCGCCTGTACTCCAAGTGGCGGTGTATGTTCCAGCTTGTAAAGTTTTTGAAATGACACCACAAATGCTGGTGTCATTTCCTAAAGAAAAAGTAGGAGCTGTGCCTGAGGTGATGTGAATAGTATCTTTTATAGTATCGCAGTTGTTAACTAAATAGGCTGAATAAGTGCCTGCGGTAGTAACCACGATTTGTGAATCTTTTATGCCATTGCTCCACACTGTGTTTGAATCAATGGATTTTAATTTGATAGAAAAAGCACCGCAAATGCTGGTATCACGCCCTATGTTTAGTGGCTTGTTTACAAAGTAATTATCGCCATCCACAGGGTCGGGCAAGTCGCTACCAGCCCATTGATAAGTGCCAAATAAATGAGCGTTAATGGGCGTTAAAGTTGGTGTGGTGTTGGGATTGCTAATTTGCAACAATGTTTTTGTGCCAAAGCCTGGATTAAAATATATTTTGCCATCAAACGCAGTGTGCATGTGGCATCCACCCCAATGAATATAAGGCGTGATATTTAAAAACGGGGCTGAAGCTAATGAGGTGTTTGTTGAGGGTACATTGATATAATAAATCACAGTTCCTGTATTTTCATAAATGTATAGCTTTTGGCTATTGGGCGAAAAATCAAAACTTATGGTTGAACCATTAGGGTCGTCAATGTATCGAAAGTTTGTTAATGCACCTGTGGGCATATTCAAGTCATACAACAAAATATCTTGTGTAAAACTAAGCCCATTGTAAACATTCACTGCCAAATATTGCCCGTTGGGCGATACTGAAATCCAACAAGGGTTTGCATTTGGATAGCTGCTCGATGGATAAGCCGGCGATACGGCAGCCACTATGGGTGCCGAAACACCCGTAGGCGTTACCAAACTTTCCATAATTTTTACCGTAAAGTTTGAAGTATCAAATTCGGTATAAAAAAAGTAGCGATTTTGAGTGTTGGCAATCTTTTTAGAAAGCGCCATTCCTTCGCCTGTTAAAACTTGATTGGCAAGCGATGTGGGCGCACTCACTGTTTTTGTGGTGTGATTATACACTACATAATTAATGTTATCGGCAAAATAGGTAGAAGCTATTGTTTTGTAGAAAATGTAGTATTCATCGCCATTGGCACCCGTGGGCAAACAGTTTTTGTTTATCACATCCATTTCTAAAACCGATGCGCCAAATTTAACGGTTGGAAACCTTGCCGTTACTTCATCCTTATGCGTAATAGAATTATATTCAGCCACATAAATTGTATCAGCCACGGCGGTTAAATAATTGCCGTTGGCAGCGGTGCTGGCAGCCACAAAAACATAAAAAACCAAATTGCCATTGTTGTCATAAAACTGTCCGCTGGGGTCAGATGTGCCGTAGGACTGAATGGAGCTAATAGAATTGCCAATTGGTCGTGCGCTGCCCACAGGCGTTGCGCCACTAAAATCTACTTCGTAAAATCTTAAATTGTTGGTAGAAAAGGTATTCCAAGTACCCAGCGTATCTTGCTGTCCACTGCCAATAATCCATTTCGATTGTTGCGCCAAAGCATTGCCAGCAAAGGCAATAAGCATCATTACAACAAAAAAAATAGTTTTCATTCAAGCGGTGTTTTGAATGGTGTAAATATAAGCATTTCTCTTTCCCCCTCTCTCCTATTCTTCTTCCACTTTTACAAAAAGCATAGCAGCCGCAGCGGCGGTGTGTGCAATTAAAGTTTGGCGAACCTTAAAGGTTCGCCAAACTGCCAACTTATTAGCGGCGGTGGGTTGGGCGGCGAAAAAAAGGGTGGCAACAATTGATTTTTCCATGTCGACAACGACATTGTTGAACTCGACGATGACGCTGGCGAGTTCGCCGATGACATAGTTGTAGTAGCCCGTGTAATATTTTACTGCGCCAATGCATTCTTCCACATCGCCAAAGCCATTGGCGAATACGCCGATAACACTGCCGAGTTCGACAATTGAATAGTTGCAGTAGCTGATGCCATATTTCACATCGCCCATGCATTCTTCCACATCAACAATGCTCTTGTCGAGTTCGACAATTGAATTGTCGAACCACTTTTTTTATTTTTACTATTGCGCTACAATGCCATCAACAGCATACATAGCATCTTTTAACACAGTTTAACAATTTTTTAAGGAAAGATAAATAAAAATGTTTGCAGTACAATAAAATGCACTATTACATTTGCAGCCTAAAATAATTTTAATAACAACAAAAACTTAAAAAACATGAACAGCTATGTAGAAAAAAACGATGTGGCATTTAATGCCCAGTTGCAAAACTTTAACAGCAAATTGCCCAGCTATGCCACCACATTTGGTTTAACCACTGGTGTAAACAGCGATGTATCCAAATCGGCAGATGATGGCGCTTATTTTAATTATGTGGTGCAAAACTGCACACAGCAAGAAACCCGCTATCACGATTGGGTGGCTTACAAAACCTTGGCTCGAAAAACCAACAACGATGATGTATTGGGCACAGCTCCAGCCGCTTTGCCTGCTATTATTAACCCAGGCGCAGTGCCAGCAGGCATTGAAGATAGATTTCGCACCTTGTGCCAGCGCATAAAAAAACATGGTGCCTACACAGTGGGCATTGGGCAAGATTTGGGTATCGAAGCACCCACATCGGTGGTTGATTTAGATAGCAAAAAACCTGTGTTAACCATTAAAACGGTGGCTGGGCATCCACACATCGATTGGAAAAAAGATAATTTAGATGCCCTCGATTTATATGGCACCGATGATACCAGTGGGGCTTATGTGTTGTTAGGCACTTTAACAGGGCATAGCTTTGTAGATAACCGAACTTTGCCAACCGGCGTATCGAGCCGCTTGCGAAAATATAAAGGCATTTATAGAAAAAAAGATGTGCAAATAGGGCAAATGAGCGATGAGGTAAGTGTAACAGTGGCAACGGTATAAAACTGTTATCAGTTAAATAGGGCTACCTAAAAAAAATCCTGCTTTGGTATCAAGGCAGGATTTTTTTTTACGGTTACTTATCAATGAATAACTCCTATTTTTTAGAAAATTAAATTCAAAAACAAATTTGGAAATACGCCCAAAACAATCACCATTAAAATAATGGGCATCCATACCAAAAGCTGTGTTAAAGAAATGTCCTGGGTTTGTGCAGTAATAGCATTAGTATCGCCAAACATGCTATATTGATAGCTGCGCAACATATACACAGCTCCTAAAATAATGGTTAAGCCAGCAAACAAAGCCATCATATGGCTATAAGCATGATGAAATTGAAAAATGCCTTTCAACAATAAAAATTCGCCCACAAAACCATTGGTTAAAGGCAAGCCCACAGCGGCAAACAGCAAGATTAAAAAACAAGTAGCTAATCGGGGCGAAGTTTTTGCCAAGCCGCCCAATTCGCTAATTTTATAAGTGCCTGTTTGGCGATAAATTAATTCAACGGCATACAATAATCCTACTACAATTACACCGTGATTAAACATTTGCAACACCGCACCTTGATAGCCCGAAAGGTTGAAAGCAAATAAGCCAGCTGCCATCAGTGTCAAGTGTGATATAGAGGAATAAGCCATCAACGATTTTAAATTATCTTGACGGATGGCAATTACAGCGGCATAAATAATGCCCACAATTGCCAGCGTAATCATATAGGGTTGCAAGGTTTGATAAGCCGATGGCAAAGCCGTCATCACAAACCGAATGATGCCATACAAACCCATTTTTGCCATCAAAGCCGAAAGCACCATGGTTACTGATGTAGGCGCAGTTAAATAAGCTTTAGGTTGCCAAGTATGAAATGGAACCATAGGCATTTTAATCATAAAGGCAATTAAAAAGAGCAAGGCTAATTTTAATTGTGTAGCATGTGCTAAAGTTCTAGCTACTTTAAACAACGTACCAAAATCTGTATGAAAGCCAATTCCAGCTTGATGGATTAAATAAATAATGGCAACTAACATTAATAAACTGCCAAAAAGTGTGTATACAAAAAATTGAAAAGCCACGTTGGCTCTATCTTTGCCACTGCCCCACAAGCCCACTAAAAAATAAGCCGGCACCAATCCCATTTCAAAAAAGACATAAAACGAAATCACATCTTGTGCCTCAAAAACGCCTACTAAGCCAGCTTGTATTAGCAACATTAAACCAAAAAATGCTCCTTCATTTTTTACTTGTTTATCGGCTATAAGTAAAATAATGGGAAATAATATATTGGTAAGCAACACCATGGCTAATGCCAAATTATTACTCGATTCGTTGAGTGTAAAAAAGACATGTAAGCCAATTAAATTTAATTGTTTATCCAACATGGCTAAATGCAAATCGGTATAATAAAAATAAGCAGCAGCAATAGTAATGATGGCATTGATGGCACTAAAACCTACAGCCATAGCCTTATTAGCCGTTTTATTAAGCAACAACATGGCTAAGCCACCAATGAAAGGAATTAGAATTAAAGCAACAGGAATCATGTGTTTGTGCGATTATAATTTGATGCCAAAGATAATGTGCAGATTTGTTTTTTGCGATTCAATTTTTTTGAAAAAACTAAATACCAATTTCTAACACTTGAAATTGCAACTTGCCAGCAGGCACAGTTATTTCAGCCACTTCGCCCACATGCTTACCCAGCAAACCTTTGCCAATGGGCGAACTCACCGATATTTTTCCGGTTTTTAAATCTGCTTCTTTTTCGCTTACCAATTGATAAGTAACCGTTTTTTTATCCTTCAAGTTTTTCAATTTCACTTGGCACATCACCGATACTTTTGAAGTATCAATAGAATTAGTATCCATTACTCTTGCATTTGCTAAAATAGCTTCCAACTTGGCAATTTTTGCTTCTAAATGTCCTTGCGCTTCTTTCGCAGCATCATATTCGGCATTTTCACTCAAATCGCCTTTATCACGTGCTTCTGCTATTTGCCGCGACATATCTGCTCGTCCTTTTGTTCGCAACTCATAAACTTCTTGTTTCAAATTTTCTAATCCTTCGGCGGTTAAATAAGTGTAAGCCATAATTTTTGTGATTGTTTAAAAAAAAGAAATAGGGCATATCCAAACAGATACGCCCTTTTTTTGTCGGCAAAGATAAGTTATTCTGGATTAATTTTTGGTTACTACAATTTTCTTAAAGCAACTTGCTCCAATTTCATTTTTTAATCCAAGCAAATATATACCATTAGCAAATGAAGTTAAATTAATGGTTTCATGTTTATTGCCACTATTACTATAATTTTTTTCTTGCGAAAATAATTGCTTGCCCGAAATATCACTTATAGTAAATTGCATTTTACTAGCTTTGTTTATTGTAAAATCAATATTTACATCTCCACTTGTAGGGGAAGGATAAACCGAAATTGAATTATTAAAGACAACATCATTCATACCTGAAGCTAAATGAACAACTTTACAATAATTGCTTACACAGTTATGATTATCTTTGGTCATCAAGCAAACATTATAAGACACTGGCGATGATAACTCGATTACTAAGATATTATCAGTATTGTTTGAAACTATGCTACCATTATTAATAGTCCAATTAAAATGAGCAATAGGCTGATTGCTCCAAGGTGTAAAAGTTAAGGAGTCGAAACTTCCTAAGTTATTTATAGAGGTGGCAAAAGTATCCTTACAGCCTGTGTATAAAAATTTCTTTGCGGTTGAAATACAACCATCGATAGATTTAATAGTGAGCATAATAGAATCTTGCATATAAGTTGCAGCATAGAGATGGGCATCATTTATTGCAGTATCAATTGTACCATAAGCAAAATTCCAAATCGAACGAGCATATAATCCAGATGAAGTGTTGGTAACTACAACTTGATTAGAGTTAATAGTGTAATTAAAACTAGCTACTAATGAAGTTGGAGACACATAGATTGAATCATAGTAAGTTTTTGAACAGGAAATAGTTG
>CAIQHW010000518.1 GCA_903871715.1 uncultured bacterium | reverse complement strand
GTAAGCTTCGTTGATGTTTTTAATATCAATCACTTCAACTTCAGAAACAATATTGTGTGCTGCGCAATAATCCAACATTTCTTGTGTTTCAGGCAAGCCACCAATTAATGACCCCACTATACTTCTACGTTGACCAATCAAGTTGAAAGCAGCTACTCTGGCTGGTGCCGGAGGTGCGCCAACACAAATCATTACACCGTTGGTATTCAACAATCCTAAATAAACATTGTAATCATGTGGTGCTGAAACGGTATCTAAAATGAAATCAAAATACTTGGCTTTGCTTGCCATTTTTTCGGCATCAGTAGTTAACAAAAAATGATGAGCGCCTAATTTTTTTGCATCTGCTTCTTTCGATGCAGTATGGCTTAACATTGTAACTTCTGCACCCATGGAAGCCGCTAACTTAACACCCATATGTCCTAATCCACCCAAACCTAACACCCCGATTTTGTGTCCTTTGCCTACTTTCCAATGACGTAATGGTGAATAGGTCGTAATGCCTGCACACAGCAACGGCGCTACATTTTGCAAAGGTAAATTATCTGAAACTTTCAAAACAAATTCTTCTCTTACCACAATTTGTTTGCTGTAACCGCCATAAGAAATGCCACTGCCATCTTTCAATTTAGCGTTGTAAGTGCCCACGATTCCACTGCTGCAATACTGCTCCAATCCTTGTTTGCAGTTGTCGCATGTTCGGCAACTATCCACCAAACAACCCACACCAACTGTATCGCCAATTTTATATTTAGCAACACCGTTACCCACTGCACTTACTTTTCCTACAATTTCATGCCCTGGCACACATGGGTAAGCAGTGCCACCCCACTCGTTTCGGGCAGTGTGTAAATCGCTGTGGCAAACACCACAATATAATATTTCAATCTGCACATCATTTGATTGAAGCGTTCTACGTTCAATGGTAAATGGTGCTAAAGGAGTTGCTGCGCTTTGCGCTGCATAAGCTTTTGTTGTTGTCATAATAAGTTATAAAATTTGCTAGATAACAAGGATAAGGGTGAAAAGTTTTTGGAATCATCTGCTGAAGGAGATTAATAATTAAATACCCATGTTGAATGCAGATCTAAACAAACTTAGTCGTTTATTTTTTGCAACACATCGTTTTCATTAGGCTCATCAATTCCTTCTTGCGTATCTTTTTTCCCTTCGTCAACTATACAGTTTGAAATTGTCCAAGTGCTTTTATAATTGTGTAAACTATTTGTACCCAACTCTCTAGTAATTAAAATTTCGCCATCGGGGCAATCATTGCTCCATCTACCTTTTATCACATATCCTGTGGCTAAATGAAACTCGCCTTTACCATTTCTTTTGCCATTGGCAAACATGCCTTCAAACCATTTATCGGTAGTATCTGTAAAAATAAATTTTCCAGAACCACTGCATCTTCCATCTACAAATCCGCCGATGTAAATATTTCCGTTGGCAAATTTTTGTTCTCCATTTCCATTTAATTTATCGCCCACGAAATCTCCTTTTTTATAAACGCTACTATCTTTCGACATCCAAATTCCTTTGCCATTTAGTTCGTTGTGTTTATACATGCCCTTCATCACAACGCCTGATTTTAAGCGGTGTAAGCCCATTCCATCTAATTCATTATCTACAAAAGTACCTTCGTAATAATCGCCATCATCATGCAAAATATTTCCTTTGCCATTTAATTTTCCATCCACAAAATTGCCTTCCAAAATATCTTTGTTGGGCTTAAATAATTTTCCAAAACCAGTGGGTAACCCATTTTCTTTTTTGCCCGAAAAATATGGTTCGTTGGTGCTGGCTGCAGTTTCTTGTGCAATTTTTACAACCAAGCTATCTGTGTTAGAACCCTTTAACCAAGCCTCATTCAGCGCATGATTTAATAATGTGGTCATTTCTTCGGCACTGCCTTTATTGTTTTCATAAGCCGAATTTAAATACTGAAATCGCAAATCAGTTATCACATTTTTCAAACCATTTGAAGCAATGGTGGAGTGATAATTTTGCAATCTATCGTTTATAGATTTTGCATTGTTGTACGTTGCTAAATTATCATCTTGCGTTATTGCAAACGGAGTGAATGGATATTTTTTCAAAGCCGCAAACATTTCGCCAACACTGCTACACTGCTGAATGTAAGCCAATTTGCCATTGGTTAAAGTTGGCTTTTTGCAAAGGGCATACAATTGAATTAACGAATCTAATTGCGGATGTGAAACGGTTAAATAAATTTTTGAAAACACCGAATCTAAATAGTCGGATTGTGGATAGCGATTGATAAAATCTTTGGCGTAAAAAAACGTTTCGATTTGGTGCGAATAATTTTGCTCTACATAATTTTGTATTTCAGGATAATCATCAATAGACTCTGAAAACTCTCTTTCGCTCTGGCTTTTGTTCACGTAAATAATTTTGCTTTGCAAGGTGGCTACATTGGTTGGATAAATAGCAATCATCCTTTTCAGCTCGGGTTTTGATAAAAAAGAATTAGCAGTCTTAATTAAATCATCGGCATGTGGACTATCATAAAAAGTGTTGGAAAAATTTTTTACATCCTGAAAAGTTTTTGGTAAAAATTTATTTTCATCTTTTGCCGCAATAGCCCATAACACAGTGCCATCGCTTAATGTAGAGTCTTTAATTAACACCAAATCTTTTTTGTATTGCTTGTTATAATCCATCAGCCATGTTGAAAATTGATGATAATTATCTAAATAAGTTTCTTTGTGACTGCCAGCAATAGACATCATTATTTTTGAAACTAAATAGCCCAAAACCAAACCTGTACCACCATACACGTTTTTGGCATTATCATTTCCCATGCTACTTGATAGCTTTATGGCACTTACACTATCAATTAAGTGAGCATTAGAATATGCCATGTAAGCCACTGTAGAAGCCACTCCTAAACAAAAAATACCACCCACAAGGCTAATTTTTTTCTTGCGATAGGGTTGTACAATTTGATGATAAGGACGTAAGGAATCTGCTGCTGAAAATTTATCAATTACATACCTGGGGCGGCTTACCAAGCAGCTTTGCAGCAATGTAATAAAAAGCAATGCAAGGCAAATGAAATTGCGAAGCGTATTTTTTTTAGTCATTAGGTTTTGAGAAAAATTGAGGAATGTTGTTTAATCAAAGAAAAAGTTGTTCCACTTTTTATCGCCTGTGTTTTTTGGTTTTTCTTCGTTTCCTTTTTTAGGTAAATTAGGATTAGCAACTGTTTGTGGTTTTGGAAATGCCGATGGTTTTGCTTTTGGTGCTTCGGTTTGTATTTGCACAGGATTTTCTTTTTTCGGCGCAACAGTTTTCTGTTCTATGTTTGAAGGCGAACTTTGCAATTGCAATAATTCGCCTTTTGCTAATTGCATTGATTTTAAAGAATAATTTTCTAACCAAACTTTTTGTGCAAAAGCTGGGTTTTCATCTTCAATCACAAAATAATCAATCGGTCCAAAAAATTCTTTTAGTTGCTCTTTGTTGCAAGTGGGTAAAAATATTCTTAACACTCGTGGGTCGTAAAATCGAAAATATAATTCCTGTTTATCTTCGGTACCAATAATTAAGAACTTGCGAAAGTGCCTATGCAGCTCCACTTGTGGCACATGAGTTTTCATCAACACACCCCACGAATTGCCCCAACCATTTTCCATAAACCAGTTGGCAAATTCGCTTTGTGGTTGATACGCAAATAAAAAAGGCGCAACTGCCGACAAATCTTCTTCACTTCTGCCACGATACAACGAATCGAACCGAGGATTTAATTCTTGTGCTTTTTCAATGGCAGCTTCCATTCGGGCTGCATCGAGTAATATGTAGTTGGTGTATGACATTTTTTATTTAAAATTTTAAAATGGAAAATTTAAAATCGTGAAAAGCAAAAACAGTTTCAGTTGCTATTTTTATTTTTCTTTTTCGCCTAAACCATCAATACAAAACGGATTCTGCATTTAAACAAGTATGCAAACAACTAAAACTAAATAGGCATTTTTAAAACCAAAATAAAATAAGAAAGAGGCTACC
>CAIQHW010000517.1 GCA_903871715.1 uncultured bacterium | reverse complement strand
TTTGAAATTGAGAGATTGTATCATTTACCTCTCCCATGCAGATGATAGGTTTCCAATCTAATTTCACATTATCATATGAAGCGTATTGAACACTTCTACCTTTTTGCGAAGCCAGTTTCAAAATCTTTTAATTTTCCACTTCTTGTAATTTGCTATTGCGAAATCAAGTTTTTTCTTAGGCTTTTGAGTTGTTTTACGTACTTATTTTGCTTGGGCTTGATAGTAGTTTTGTGTCATCAAACAAACACAACAAAAACACTAAACCCAATCAAATGAAAAACATAATTTTTACCCTTGTAGTTGCGATGAGCTTTTTATCCATCACAACTTTTGCAAAAAACAACAAATCAAAATTTGCAGTAAATAACCACTCGACAAAAATCAACAACAAAACACAAATGTTGGTTGATTTTATGGAAAGCCAATTTAGCGGCGTAAGCCAAAACGATGGTAATAACTTGGCTTTGAGCAGTGCACCAATTTGGAAAAACAAAAAAGATGCAGCAGGTAAATGGATTTATGTAGAACAAGCATCATCAGAAAATGTAGCTCACCCATTTCGTCAAAAAGTTTACAACGTGGCTCAAATCAATGATTCTACTTTTGTTACAGCCGTATACAATTTGCCCAATTCAGAAAATCATGTGGGCGAATGGAAATCTGAAAACGCTTTAGCAAGTATAAGTCCTGCCGATTTGGATTTCAAAAAAGGATGCGATGTATTTTTAGTTTTTTATAAAAACAACCAAATGCAATTAGGTAATAATCCTACAACTGCTAATAGTTTAATAACACAAAGCGGTGCTACATTTACTTGCTCGCCAGCAAATTCAACCAAAACAAATATTCCATCTACAACTTCAAAAACAATTCAAACAACTGCTCCAAATACAGTAGTAACAGGCGAACAGCCTTTGGATTAATTGTAAAAATACGAAAACACTATCACCCAAGATGATGAAGCGGATGCAAAGATGTGCATCCGCTTTTTTGTTGTTAAGGAACAAATTCAGTGCATTCTATCTCCACGTAATTCTAAACTTTGCAAAATATTTTTTTCAATTTCTAAAAATTCTTCCCAGCGTTTTTTCACCAAATCTTCAGGTTGATATTCACATGCCAAATCAATAAACAAACGATAATGCGCCGCTTCAGCAATCATAAATTTTCTGTAAAATTCTCTAAAATATTCATCCGCCATGCCTTCGCTTAATAGCCGAAATCGTTCACAACTGCGGGCTTCAATTAATGCACACACTAATAACGAATCTAACAATCGCAATTCTCTATCGCCACCTTTGCGCATAAAATCCAGCAACTGATTCACATATTCATCTCTTCTTTGGCGTCCTAATTTTAAATTTCTGCTTTTTAATTCAGCTAAAACTTGTCGAAAATGTCCCCATTCTTCCGTAACTATTGGAGCCAATTCTTCCACCAATCTTTCTTTATCATGATACGATTGAATTAATGAAACACAGTTGGATGCTGCTTTTTGTTCGCAATATGCATGATCAGTTAAAATTTCTTCGACACTTTTTTCGGCTAAATTCACCCATCGTGGGTCGGTTGGTAATTTTAAATGCAGCATTTCGTTTGTTAAAATTATTTTTAAAAATGCAAATGTATAAAGTTTGTAAAACAATATGCAGCGCACATTTGCTACTTTCGCTTTTTAATTTTTTTGGAATGATATATTTGATTTTGTCAGTCATCACCTCTACCCTTTTGGTAGTTATTTTAAAATTGTTCAACAAATTTAGCATTGATACTTTTCAAGCAATCGTCGTCAATTATTGGGTTTGCACGTTTACAGGCGGATGTATCGAACATTATTTCACTTTCAGTAATTTCACAAATGCTGCATCGCATCAATGGTTGGCGTTAGCGGCGGTGTTGGGTATATTTTTTATTGTGTTGTTTAATTTGATGGGGTGGACGGCTCAAACACTTGGTTTAACTGCAGTTTCGGTAGCCAATAAATTATCGTTAGTCATTCCAGTTTCCATTGCTTTTATTTTTTTTCATGAAAAAATTACGCCACTCAAAGTGCTGGCGATATTGATGGCATTGGCTTCAGTGGTGATGGTTACTTTTCAAAAGTCGGATAAACAACATAAAATTTCGCCTATTTATTTTTTATTGCCTGTCATTTTATTTTTAGGAAGCGGCTTCAACGACAGCTTGGTAAATCATGCACAAAAAAATTTGTTGACCGATGTTGACAAAGCACCATTTGTAATTTGGATTTTTCAAATAGCCGCACTGTTAGGCACTTTGGTGTTGATAATTTTATTGCTGATGAAAAAGAAAAAATGGAATTGGAAAAATGTATTAGGTGGAATTTGCTTAGGAATTCCAAACTATTTTAGCATGTATTACTTGGTCAAAGCCTTGTCGGATAGCGGTTTGCAAAGCACCGAAATTTTTCCTATCAACAATGTAGCCATTGTAATTTGTGCATCATTTTCAGGCATTATTTTTTTTAAAGAAAAAATATCAAGGCTACAAATTGCTGGAATTATTTTGGCTTGCATTTCTATTTTATTGTTGATTTAAATTCAAAAAAAATCAGCGTTCTATTTTTTCTTCTTCTCAGGTT
>CAIQHW010000516.1 GCA_903871715.1 uncultured bacterium | reverse complement strand
CCAGTCATGGCAATGGTTACAAATGCACCGCCCAATATTTGTTTTAAGAAAAACGAAGCACTATTGGCATCGGTATTAAAAACTTGGTTATAGTTTTTTGCCGAAAATGTTTGCCACAAATTTGAAAACGATAAACCCAAATCGGTTTGAATAAAATAAACACAAACGCCCAAAGCCAATAGCATAAAGGAAGTTTGCAGCATATCTGTCCACACAATGGTTTTTACACCGCCTTTAAAAGTGTAGAGCCAAATCATTACTAAAATGATGGCAGTGCTGATGGCAAAAGGAATATGCCAAGCATCCAAGATGAAAAGTTGCAGCACATTTATCACCAAATACATTCTAATGGTTGCACCCATGGTGCGGCTGATGATAAAAAACAATGCCCCTGTTTTGTGGCTGGTTGCGCCAAAGCGTTGCAACAAATAATTGTAAATAGAAGTGAGTTGTAAACGATAATACAGCGGCAATAAAATATACGCCACTACAAAATAGCCCATGAAATAGCCTATTACCACCCCAAAATAATTGAAATGATTGGTAGCCACTTTGCCCGGAACACTCATAAAGGTTACACCACTTAATGAGGTGCCTATCATGCCATAAGCTACTATCATCCAATTGCTTTGCCTTGCACCAGTAAAAAAAGAATGTTCGGTAGCACCCCGTGATGTGCGCCATGCCACCACATATAAACCAATGAAATAAAGGGCAATGCAAATCAAAAAGAATAATGGCGACATGAAGATTTATTTGTGGCGCAAATAAATGAAAACTTTGGCGAACTAATCTTCTAACACACCAAATTTACCAGCATTTAAATCTTCAAAAGCTTGCACTATTTCTTCACGAGTATTCATCACGAATGGACCATAAGGAAACACGGGTTCATTAATTGGTTCGCCGCTTAATACCAGTATTTTAGCATCTTCTAAGGCTTCAACCAAAATAGATGTGCCTTTGTTTTCAAACAATACAAAATGGTCGGCAGTGGCTATTTTATCTTCATTAATTTTCGCACTGCCCTCAATTATTAATATACCTGTATTATAATTTGTAGGTAAATTAATTTCCAACGTGCTTCCCTTTTTTAATCGAGCATTGTACATTTCGATGGGCGTAAATGTTGATGCAGAACCTTTTGCACCATGTAATTGGCCAGCAATTATATCTACTTCGCCACCGTTATTTGGCAAAAGATATTTACCCATTTTATCGTGCGTTAATGCTTGATATTTGGGTGTGCTCATTTTATCTTTTGCAGGTAAATTAACCCACAATTGTACCATTTGAAACATGCCGCCCTTTTCGCTAAATTCCTTTTCATGATATTCTTTGTGCAAAACGCCACTGGCGGCAGTCATCCATTGCACATCGCCTTCGGCTATTGTGCCACTATTGCCAGCACTATCGTGGTGCGATACTTTGCCATGATAAGCAATGGTAACAGTTTCAAAGCCGCGATGTGGATGAACACCTACACCACGGGGTGTTTTAGTAGGTGGGAACTCTACTTTTGAAGCATAATCCAACATCACAAATGGACTCATGCGTTTCAAATCCATATTATAGCCGCTTGGAAAGAAATTGTGTACTCTAAAGCCATCGCCTACCATGTGGGCGGCTGGTGGTGGTAAAATTTGTTGAACAGGTTTAAAGTTTGCCATGATTCATTTCATTTTTTTGTATAAAAATAAACTTAGCATGATAACAAAAAGAAGAAAAAATAGTTCGGATAGCATTAGTTTGATGCAGCTTTTTAATTGTTTTTGCATACCATGTATATCCTAAAAAAAATAAAAGAACATTAGTACCACTCTTTATTATTTTGCATTCAATTTAAACATGAAATTTAGTTCCAAAATCCTTTTTTTCATTTTAGCCGCCTTTATGTTGCTGGCATCGTTGGGTTATTATCCACGATGGAAACATGGCGGCACCGAAGCCACCATTAGTTGGGATGCCTTTGGCTATTATTTATATCTACCATCCATTTTTATTTATCATGATGCCAAGCATTTAACGTTTGCCGATTCTATCATGAACAAGTATCACCCATCGCCCGATTTGCAACAAGTGTTTAAATGCGATAATGGTAATTATGTAGATAAATATGCCATTGGGCAGGCAGTGCAGGAGTTTCCAAGCTTCATCATTGCCCATTTATTAGCCAAACCATTAGGATTTGATGCCGATGGTTTTTCGTTGCCGTATCAATTAGCCATACAATTAGGGCAATTGCTAATGGCTTTTTTAGGTTTATGGATGTTGCGAAAAATATTGTTAGTTTACTTTGCCGATACAGTAGTTTCGGTAGTCATGTTGTTCTATGTATTAGGCACAAATTATCTCAATTATTCGAGCATTGATGGCGCTTTAACGCACAATGGCTTATTTACTTGGTATTGCTTACTCATTTATTTTTCCATTCAATTTCATCGGCAACCCTCTTATCAAAAAGCCAGCATCATAGGGTTGATATTGGGCATCATGATGCTTACCCGACCCACCGAAATATTAGCCATCATCATTCCTTTATTATGGGGCGTTGAAACAAACCTGTTTTCGATAAATACAAGGTTGTTTTTGTTAAAAACACATTTACCCAAGCT
Source organism: uncultured bacterium (assembly GCA_903871715.1). Classification (GTDB taxonomy): domain Bacteria; phylum Bacteroidota; class Bacteroidia; order Chitinophagales; family CAIODY01; genus CAIODY01. The sequence continues at coordinate 92 of CAIQHW010000516.1, read as the reverse complement.
GGTTATAGCTCTTGTTTTATGCGGCATGATAGGGTTTATTCAGCTTATTTACTGGAAATATGTAAGCGGTCATTGGTTAGAATCTAGGAGGT
>CAIQHW010000515.1 GCA_903871715.1 uncultured bacterium | reverse complement strand
TCGGGTCTTCGTATTCAGGCAACATAAACGCAGAAGGATACCCTTGTTGCTTGCTGATGTGGTCAACAATTTTTTCGATTTCGGGTGTATCACAAAAAGCACATTGCACACGAATCAGCTCTCCGCCTGCACTTACCAGCATATCACCTTTACCAATTAATTGCTCTGCACCGCCAGTATCTAAGATGGTGCGACTATCAATTTTTGAAGAAACTTTAAAAGCAATTCGAGCAGGAAAATTCGCCTTGATTGTTCCCGTAATAATATTTACCGATGGACGTTGTGTAGCTAAAATTAAATGAATGCCCACAGCCCTTGCCAACTGCGCTATTCGAGCAATGGGCATTTCTACTTCTTTACCAGCCGTCATAATTAAATCGGCAAATTCATCTATCACCACCACAATAAAAGGCAAGTATTGATGCCCTTTTTGTGGATTCAATTTTCGGTCAATAAATTTCTGATTGTACTCTTTTAAATTCCTACAAGTAGCTTCTTTCAACAAATCATATCGGCTGTCCATTTCCAAACAAAGCGAATTTAAAGTAGCCACCACTTTTTTTACATCGGTAATGATGGGGTCTTCTTCGTATGGCATTTTTGCCAAAAAATGTTTTTCAATTACTTTGTAAATGCTCAACTCTACTTTCTTGGGGTCCACCATTACTAGCTTTAATTGCGATGGATGTTTTTTATACAATAGCGAAACTAAAATGGCATTCAACCCAACCGACTTCCCCTGCCCTGTTGCACCCGCCACTAACACATGCGGCATCTTGGCTAAATCAACAATTATATTTTCGTTGGCAATATTTTTACCCAAAGCAATAGGCAAATCCATTTGTGCATTTTGAAATTTTTCGCTGCTCAATAATGTTTTCATGGCCACCAATTCTTTTTTGATGTTGGGCACTTCGATACCAATTGTGCCTTTGCCAGGTATGGGCGCAATGATGCGAATGCCAAGCGCACTAAGACTTAGCGCAATATCATCTTCTAAGTTTTTGATTTTAGAAATGCGCACACCTGCTGCCGGCACAATTTCATACAACGTAACCGTTGGTCCAATGGTGGCTTTTATTTTATCAATTTCAATTCCATAGTTGCGCAGCGTATTTACAATTTGATTTTTGTTCAACTCCAATTCATCTTTGGTTACACCACTACCTTCATTTCCATAATCATTCAATAAGTCTAACGATGGAAAAACATAGTGCGATAAATCTAAAGTGGGGTCGTATTTTTCTAATGGAACGCTGATAGCATAATGCTCTTCGCCTATGGGGTCTTCTACTTTTTCAGCCTCAGCCAAATCAACATTTGATGTTGGAATGACAGAAGAAATTTCATTTGCCAATTCTAATTCGGGTTCGGCTTTTATTTTTTCTTCGGCTTTTCTTTCTGTTAAAGCAAATTCTACATTGCCCGAATTGGGCGTAAACATGGGGGTTTGCGAATTGTCATTAATAATCAATTCCAATTCGTCTTCCTTTTTTTGCGAAGCAGCTACATCATTTTTCATGGCTTCGGCTTCGCTTTGCAAACTATTATCTACAATAAAATTTGGATTCTCTACTTCCTGTTTTTTATTACCAAATGGTGTTAATGCAGCAAACGATTTTTTTACCGAAGAAATTTTTACTGCAAAATTGATATTGTAAATTGCTACTAAAAAGATAAGAAATGTAAGCGCCAAATTTAAGCCTGTACCCAGTTCGCCAACAAATCCATTCGTCCAAATATTAATCGCATCACCCATTGCCCCACCAAACGGAAATGAATTTTTAGCCAACACAAAACTTAAAAAAGCGGTGAGCCAAACAATGGCAAATAAACTGTATTGCATGATGCGCAGCACAGGAAATATTTTTTTTCGAGTGAGCAAATTCATGCCTGCTGTGAAAAAAATCAACACAAAAGCAAACGAACAAATGCCTACACCGTTGTAAAAAAATTGGTGCGAAACAAATGCGCCCAGCCGCCCCAACTTGTTGTGTATTTCAATGTCTTTTCCTTTAAATAAAAGATGCCAGCTAAATTGGAAAACCTTGTCTTGGTCGGCTTTCCAAGTGAATATATACGACACAAAAGCGATGCCCAAAAACGCACTGCACAAAATAAAAATAAGCCCAATTATTTTTGCCAAACGCCCATCGGTGAAAAAATTTTTCACAGGCATTTCGTCAATCGGTTTGGTTTCGTTTAGTTCAAAACTTTTGTCGGCTTTAGGTTTTGCAGTGCTATCTTTTTTTTGTTTTGCCATTTTTTTGAAGTGAACAAAAATAAAAATTATAACAGCAACAAATTTTGGAGTTATAAACTGAAAGTGGTGAACGTATATTTTTTAGGAAAAAAGTTACGTCATCCGTGCCAATACAGATGAAGCAGTACCATAAAGTGGGTATTTATCAACGCTTTAATTAGCGGTTGCTTTGCAGCATAATTCTAATTCTAAAACCAATTATTATGACAAAAAAATTTCTTTCCACAGTTCTATTTTTTTCTGGTACAATTCTAATAACCAATGCACAATCGGTCAATTATTCTGTATTAACTGATAACCCGAAAACATATAATAAGGTGTGTTTAATGCTCGACCCATTTTATGCCGAGGCTTATAATGATAATGCACAATTAGGTTGGGGGGCAAGGGGCGAAGCAACTTTTTTGAGTCATATCGAAGCTCGTGTTGGTTTTAGAAAAGCCTATTCAGATATTATTGAGCACGAACAAACTATTGGCTATTTGCCTATGCCGAAAGGGGGATTAAAAAAAGGAAGTTCGTTTGAAATTGGCGGCACTTTTTATTTCTTCTCAAAAACAAAAGAAAAACAATTGAGGGTAGGTTTATCATCAAGAACTGTCGGCAATTATACTTACAATAAGTTTATTATGGTGCCAGCGCATAAACAAATTAAAATTGGGGTTCGAGGAGGATTTTATACTTCGTTTGACAACTTTGAGGTTAAATATGGAAAGTTTTTTGGCGTAAATAAATCCAACACCAAAGACACTTTGAAATTTGGTGATTATACCAATACAACTGATGGATTTGATACTTACAATGCTCGTTCGGTTCAACACTCTGTGGTTTTATATTGCGGTATTAGCTATAGAAGCATTACTAACTTATTGATTCAAACCGATGGATTTAGTAAGAAAGGAAACCGGAAAATATGGGATGTTTATTTTGATTTAATGATGGCGCCAATTATTAATTTCAAAGATGTAGTAACCCAAACAAAGACTTGGGAAATGGAATCGAATGATGGTGTAAAACAAAGGCTAGGATGGCGATTCGGTTGTAATTTCAGAAGTTCATCGGCATTTGGTTAT
>CAIQHW010000514.1 GCA_903871715.1 uncultured bacterium | reverse complement strand
TTTGTTGTTTACAATCTCAATGATACATAGGTATGCTATAAATATTCTGTACTCTTGTTCAGGTGTTGTGTCAGCTATTTCAATTTCTCTATGATTAATAAGCTCATGCTTAATAAATTCAACTAAATAAAGAGAAGAAAATAATGTAAAATTTTCCTTGTCTTCATCAAAAAATGGTTTTAATCCTAAGTATATTTTTAGCTTTTGTTCTTTGGTAAATCGTTGTGTTAAAAAATTATAACACTTTTGTTGAGTCTCATTTGATGAATTGGATTGAAGAGAAACTTCTGCGTTTATTTTGCTGAAAATCCCAATTATGCATTTCGATGGAATGTCCTCCAATAATTCAGCAATATTAGGAGTTGGTTCATTATTAAAGAACTCTTTAAACCCTGGTGTGGTTTTCATTTGCATAGTTATGAACTTTTAAAACTTCGCCAAGGTTTGTGTCCTCACGAACATCAACTTTGTTTTCGGTTTTATTTTTAGTTCGTCGAACTTTTGTAATGAAATGCGTTGCTATTTTTTATGGTTACAACTTTTAACAAAAATAAGTTCGACGAACTTTCTTGCTAGCCCTTTACCCAAGCCACTTTGCCGTGGTTTATTTTTTAGAAAAAATACTTGTTGCTTGCATTAAAAAAACAAATTTAGTGATAGAGGGCATATAAAAACCTTTTGTGTGTGCATTTATTTTTGCACAAATTTGTTAGTGTGTTATCCACATTTTTTCAAATTTTTTAGCCCAATCCATTGCATTATGTTTTTAAATATATACACTTCAACCCCCATTTTATGTCGTTCGTGGCGGTTTTCATGTCGTTCGTGAAGAATTTCTGCACTTCGCTTTTTTCTACTAAAACTTTGTGGTGATAAAAGTTCTTTCACACTATTTGTTCTATCGCACCTGTGTAAGCGCCAATGGTGCTGACTACAGCGGCTGTCGTCAACTAGACAGTGACTGTCGTCAACTAGACAGTGACTGTCGTCAACTGGACAGCGGCTGTCGTCAACGCTACAACGGCTGTCTTCAACGATAAAGCGGCTGTCTTCGACAAGACAGCGGCTGTCGTCAACTGGACAGTGACTGTCGTCAACTGGACAGAGGCTGAGGTCAACGCGACAGCGGCTGTCGTCAACTGGACAGCGGCTGAGGTCAACTATACAGCGGCTGTCTTCAACGGTACAGCGGCTGTTGCCAAAGGAATGGAACAAATTGCAACTTCTAATTAATAATTCATCATTCCTAGTTCATTATTCATTAACAATTAATCGTTTAACAGTATGCCAGAATCAAACAAACGCCCGTTAGTCGTATTTATGATTAGCAAATTAAAAATCCATTGCTTTGAAAAAGGTGGTGGGGTAAAGCAGTTATCGGTTTTCGGTTTTCGGTTTTCGGTTATCAGTTTTCGGTCATCAGATATCAGTAGTTTGTATTTACTGAAAACTGATGTCTGATTACTGAATACTTGCATTTAAAAAGTCCATTGCTTTGAAAAAGGCGGTAGATTTTTTTTTGAGTCGTTGTCAGTGTTTATCCACCAACAACACTTTTGAATCGTTGGTGAACTAACCCCAACGATGTCTGAACAGTTATTAGTTAATACAAAGGTTTTCACTAACTGATTAATCACACAAAAAAAAGCGAACCCGATTGAGTTCGCTTTTTTCATTTCTTTAAAACACTAATGCTTATTTATTGATACTGATTTTTTCAGTCATCGTATTTGCACCATTGGTTGCTTTCAAAATGTATAACCCATTTTGAAGGCTTGATAAATCAAGGCTTGATTGCCCAGCAGCAACTTTGTTGATACTGATTAATTTGTTGCCAACAATATTAAATAGCTCAACTGAATAGTTATCGGCTGGAGTGTTTAAATAAATAATTCCGGTTGAAGGATTTGGGAAAATATGTAAGCTAATCGCCTGTACATTTTCGATACCTAATGCACCTGGGGTAGAAATATTTATATCATCAATTTTAACCGCACTTTGCGAAGCGTTGGTAGCAACACCATGAAACCCGATATAATAAATACCCGATGTAGGTACTGTAAATGTTTTACTCACTAAATGGTAAAGTGTATCAGTTGGATTAGAGCCAACGGTTAAGGAAGTAGTCATAGCGGTAGAAGCTGCGCTAGTGCCAATGCTTGTACTAATTAAAGTGGGTGAAGTTAATCCAGATGATTTAAGGTAAAACCCAAGTGTGTAATTTAAACCAGCACTTAAATTTAAACAACCTGTAAACAACCAATCATCATAAGCAGCACCAGCATTTAAGCCTGCACTATTTTTCCCTTGATGTGGTGTGCCAAGTATTGCCCAAGAAATACCATCATTATTGGTATCTTCTTCAATCATTTGCGCAACTTTTGCTGAATCAGCAGGTGATTCAAATCCATTGGTGTAAGATAATCCATTGGTACTAAGTTCGTAAATGGTATTGCCAGTATAAGTTGACATGGTATCATTGGCATGGTTAGCATCTCCGGCTAAATTAGTTGATGCCAGAATGGTATAAGCCCCAGGAGCAGATAAATTAAATCCATTCATGGTATAGATAGCTGTATCAAATGCAGCCAATGTTTTAGTAATGGTGCCATTGATAGCTGTGCCGCCATTTACTTTAAAACTTACAGGTAAATTAGTGATGGCAGTTGTTCCAGCATTTCTCACTAAAATTGAAACAGATTCATTAGCCGTTAAACCACATTGTGGTGTAATAAATGAAATAGCTTCAATTTTTGCATCGTTAGCAGGTGCAACAGGAATCGTAATGGTGCCATTAGCATCTGTGGGTGTTTTACTGAATCCATCACCCGATGCATGAAACAAACCTGTTTGAGTGCCTGATATACTTGGAGATATGGTAACATTCAAACTAAAATAAACAGGCGAACTTGCAGCAATAGCTCCTAAAGAGTCATTCTTATTGCGCCCCCAACTTATTGTCTGTCCGCTGATACCATTTAGCATAGCGAAAAAAGGACCGCCAACGCCACCAGCTGTACTATCAGAAGATGGAAAATGAGGCGTAGCCGATGTTGAATTGATAGTAAAACCTATCGGCATGGATATAGCTAATGAATCGCAATATTCCCCATCAGATGTGCTTAAGTTAAGGTAGCTAAAATGCAAATTCATTGTAGTACCTGGCACATAGCCATGCAAAGCTGTTATTGCAACACTCAAAATTTTGGCATTCTTCTTATTGCTCTTAGTGGCAGGAATGCCCACTCGTTTGTGATTAGGATTTGCAATTTTAAAGGTTTTAAAACCTTCGGCATTTGCAGCTATATTAAATAGTGTAAATGAAAGTAGTAGTATTTTTTTCATGATTAAATTGTTTATGACTACAAAGGTAAATACACTTTACTAATACCAATAGTAATCTACAAACAAAAATCTATTGCTTTGAAAGAGGCGGTGGATTTTTTTTTGAATGGTCAACTCCTTCTCTTCATCATTTTCACCACTTCAAACCAAATTACTGAAATGAAACCAATGCCAATACATGTTAATAGTTGCACCCAATTCAATCTTTCAAATTCAAAAAACACAGTTAAAGGCTTTACATAAAGTATCAACCCAACAAGGGCTATGGTAATAAAAATGATAGACAGCACCATA
>CAIQHW010000513.1 GCA_903871715.1 uncultured bacterium | reverse complement strand
TTTTATTCAAAATATTATTTTGCTCTGCCAGTTGCGCATTCAATTCATCGTATTCGCGAAGTTGTTTTTTTAGAGTGGTTGCAATTTTGTTGTACGATTTATCGCCTATCACCACTTGATATTTTAGCAATGCATTATAAAATTGATTGAAGGTATTTTGCAATTCGCCCACTTGCAGCATTTGATTGATTTGTGGCATTTCATCATGCGCCAATTTTTTTTTCGTGTGTGGTTCAATGGCAAGCAAACTATCAATTTGCACCGATTCAATTTCTTTTTTCAATTCCACCACATCGGCGTAGGATGCACTGTTTTCAAGCATTGCCAAGCAATCGCCTTGTTTCACCGTGTCGTTATTTTTGATAAACAGTCGCACAATTTTTCCCGAAGTAATGGCATACAATTTTGCTGGTGGCGTAGAAGATGTAATTACAATTTCACCCACCACTGCATCAGGATAATGAATGAGCGCAGCCATCAAAAAAAAGAAAGCCACCGTGGCAGCCACAATGATGATGCCCCACCTTGTAAGCCAACTGGGTGGCTTGCTAACAATATCTTCGCTATTGCTGGCGTAGTTACTCATTTTTGTTTTTTCATTTTTTTATTTGCTACAAACGCTCGAATATTTTTTCATTCATCAATTTGATTTTTGAATTTTCATTTTCAAATCTTCAAATTGCATTAACTTCCCAACTCCAACTGATTTTTTACCAACTCATAATATTTTCCACGAGCATCTGTTAATGCTTGATGGTTGCCGCTTTCCACCACTCTGCCTTCTTCCAATACTAAAATTTGATGTGCATTTTTTACTGTACTTAATCGGTGTGCAATAATTACCACCGTTTTATCTTTGCAAAATTCATCCAACTGCTCCATGATGTGTTTTTCATTATTTGCGTCCAACGAACTAGTGGCTTCATCAAAAAATAAATAGTCGGGGTTTTTATAAACCGCTCTTGCAATTAAAATACGTTGCCTTTGTCCCATGCTCAACCCATCGCCACCACTACCAATTTTTGTAGATAAACCATTGGGCAATATTTTTATAAATCGCTCGATATTGGCTATTTTAATGGCTTGTAGCAAGCGGGCAGTATCCACATTTTCATCGCTGCCAGTAATATTTTTAGTGATAGAATCAGTAAAAATATAACCATCTTGCATCACCGCACCAATGCGGCTTCGCCACACTTCCGAGTTGATGGTGTTTAAATTTACATCACTCACCATAATTTCGCCTTGCTGTGTTTCATAAAATTTCAACAACAATTTTAGTATCGTAGTTTTGCCGCTGCCGCTTGTACCTACGATTGCGGTTACTTTTCCTTCGGGCACGACAAACGAAATATCTTTCAAAACTTGTGCATGATTTGGTCCTTCATAACCAAACGAAACATTTTGAATAGTGATGGTCTTATTTTCTGGCACTTCGTGAATCACTTGCTGCTGCTCGTTTACCTCATTTTTCATCGTGTTCACTTCGCCCAATCTTTCTAAACTATTTTGTGCATCTTGCAGCGAACGGAAAAAATCGAGCAGCCTTTCAATTGGTGCACTCATTTGCCCGATGATGTATGAAATTGCCATCATGCTACCCAAAGTAATTTGTCCGTCAATCACCAATCGGGCAGCCACATACGACACAATAATGTTGCGCAATTGATTAAAAAATCCGCTGCCCACTTGTTGCAATTGCAAAGTGTTTAGCATTTTCATATTCACTTGAAACATTTGAATTTGGATGCGTTCCCAATCCCATCGTTTTTGTTTTTCGGTACCATTCAATTTTATTTCGGGCATACCTGCAAGAAGCTCGTGGAGCGAACTTTGGTGCATTGCCTGTCGTTTAAAAAGCATGTAATCTAAGTTTTTCATGCGCTTTTGAAAAATCAAAATCCATGCAATGGAAAGTATGCTACCGATTAAAAAGATGGCTACAATTTTCCAACTAAAAAACATTAGCACCACTGAAAATACCAACAAGTTAAACATGCCAAATAGCGTTTGGAGGCTGGTTTGCGTTAAAAAATTTTGAATGCGCTTGTGGTCTAAAATGCGTTGTGTGATATCGCCCAACATTTTTGATTCAAAAAAACTAACGGGCAATTGCATGATTTTATACAAATAATCGCTCAACAAAGAAATGTTGACTCGAAAACCAACATGCAGCAAAATGCGATTGCGCACCATGTCGATAATTATTCGGCTAAAAAAAATCATTACTTGTGCAATCAAAATTAAATTGACAAAACTCAAATTTTGATAGTTGATACCCTTGTCAACCATTGATTGGGTAAGGAATGGCATGATTAAATCAAACACACTACCAACCAATAATCCAATAAACAATTGAAAAATTAACTGCCGATAATTTTTGAGATAGCCAAATAAATAAGTCAGCGAATTTTGTTTTTCTTCTGCTACCATTTCATTTTCGTAAAATGCTGGCGTGGGCTCAAACATCATGGTTAGTCCATAATCGTTGTCTTTACCATAAAAACTTTTCTCCAATTCGTGTTTCGGAATTTTTATCAAACCATGCCCAGGGTCGGCTATGTAAGCGGTTTCGCCTTTGATTTTATACAAAACCACAAAATGTTGTTGCTCCCAAAATAGCACACATGGAAATGGCACTTTATCTTTTAAATCATCCCATTTGGCTTTGGCAGCCATGCTTCGCAAACCAATTTTTTCAGCGGCTGTGCTGATGGAAAGCATGCTCACACCACTTTTGGTGAGGTACATCAAATTGCGCAAATGTTGCAACGAATATTTTTTTCCATAGTAAGCCGACACCATGCGAAGGCAAGCTGGACCACAGTCCATCTGGTCGTGTTGTGGAAAAAATGGAAAAGACACTGTTGGAGTTTTTGATTTTTATTGCGCTAAAAATACATGCTTTTGATTTGTGTGCCTTCACAAAATGTTGTTGAATGTATGATTAAGTGGAAAGAAAAATGTTGATATTGACTGATACTCTTGGTCATTGTCATAGAATCTATTTTGCTCAAAATTTTTAAAACTATGAAAAATGTTTTGAATACGTTTCGATTTTTAGGCTCGCGAAAACTTCGTTTTAGTATTTAAACTGAATTCCACCATTCATAATGTTGGATAATTATTAGTAATGGACTAGCAGTTATCAAGTTCAAAATTAAATAGAAACAATTTGCAGAACCAATTAATTTGGGATATTTACGATTCTCAATTTTTTTCATTCAAAAAAATAATGCGCCATGTGGTCTCTTTATGCTTTGCTTTCTGCCTTGTTTGCTGCGCTCACAGCCATTTTTGCTAAAGTGGGCATAAAAGGTGTCGATACTAATTTAGCTACTGCCATTCGCACAGTTGTCATTTTAATCATCACCTGGCTAATAGTTTTAGCCAGGGGCAGCATCAATGCGCATACTACATTGAGCAAAACTAATTGGTTGTTTTTAATTTTATCGGGCATAACCACTGGGCTATCGTGGGTGTTTTATTTCAAGGCTTTGCAAGCTGGTAAAGTAGCACAGGTAGCTGCGGTAGATAAGTTGAGTGTGGCTTTGGCAATAGTGCTTTCAGTTGTATTTTTAAAGGAAGTATTAACGCTAAAAACCGCTATTGGTGCTGCTTTAATCATTGCTGGTACGTTAACTTTAATTTTATAACAAGCTTATAAAATCAAAGATTTGTTGGTTGAAGTGAAATAATTATTATCGAATTAAAATCACATCACCTTTCATCATTTTTTCTTCGCCCAAATAATTTTTCGCTTTTAGATACCAAACATAAGTATCTAGTGGCTGTTGCTTAGCTTTGAAAGTGCCATCCCAGCCAATGTTAAAGTCGTTGGCTTGAAATAACTGTTGCCCCCAACGATTATAAATTTTGAAAACAATTTCGCTAAAACATTCTGGTTGTTCTACAATTGGCTTAAACAATTCATTCATGCCATCGCCATTTGGGGTAAAGGCATTTGGCAAATGAATATCCGCCAAATCGCCGCAGATGTTGAATAAATCAATGGTTACACAAGCCGAATCTATGCAACCAAATTCATCAGTACCTGTCACACAATAGATTTGTTTTGTAGTTCCATTCCATGTTGTTGATGGACAAGTATCGCAACTTAAATTGGTGGAAGGTTTCCAAAAGTATTTTTGTGTACCATAGGCAAAAATATTTACCTCTCTGCCAATATGCACCGTTGTATCGTGCGACACATATACTTTTGCAGCCAATGAACTTAATGTGAAAATTGAATTTGATACACAACCATTACTATCTGTAATCACCAATTTATAATTGCCCGATGGAATATTTTTGTTGGTATCAATAAATACATGGTTACTCCAAACATAGTAGTATGGCGGTGTGCCACCTTTTCCATTGGCAATTATTTCGCCGTCGCTATTCGTGCAATGTGCCAATTTTAAAATGGTATCGGCTGCAAGTGGCTGGGGTTGCGTCATTTGCAAAGTATCTGTAGTAATGCAACCCATGCTATCGGTTATCATCACCACATTTTTTCCAACACATAATTGGTTGTTGACGGAATCATGTTGTGCTGCATTACCATTCCATAAAAACGTGAAAGGTGCATGGTTGCCCAGTGCACGAGCAGTGGCAATGCCATCGCACGAGCCTACACATTTTGTTGGTGCAACTATTTTTGCTTGCGAAAGTAGTGTGGATACTAAGTTAAAAGTGTCTTTTAAAATAGCATTCATACAACCTGGATTGGTGATGATGACGGAATAAACGCCTGCACAAAGCGATTGCAAATTGGTGGCTTTGCTGCCTGTGTTCCATTGATAATGATAGATTGAATCGCCACCAGAAACCTTTACCATGGCTATTCCTGTGCAAATATTGTAGCAAGTTGGCGTACTAAAAATGGAATCAATTTTTAATGCTGGTAAGGTATCAATAGTTACAAAAACTGAATCAGCATGATGACAATTATCTTTTACCACACAAAGCGTTTTACCGATACACAATGTGGATGTGAATGAAGTGGTATCGCCATTTATCCAAGCATATTTATATGGCGATAAACCGCCAACAGTTGATAGTTGTGCTTTTCCAGTGCAACTGATTTCACAAGATGGTGAAGTGGTGATAAAATTTTGCAACGAAATACTTCGATGTAAATTGAATGAAAATGAATCGCGGCTGTTGCAAGCATCGGTGATGATACAAAAATTATGACCAGGGCATAAAATAGAATCGGTATCATTCATAACAGTATTACTCCAAACATAGCTGTATGGCAGCTTTCCGCCTGTTGCATTGATAGTAGCAATATCGTGACAACTGTTATCACAAGCCATTGAAATCACTTGCAATGATGGATTTAAAGGTTGATAAGTGGGTATTTTGAAACTAAAATTTTGAGTTTGTTGGCAGGCATCTTGAACTGAGCAATTGTAAATAGTACCACTACAACAATTATTTTTTGTTGGATTGTTGTTGTAGATAGTATTCCAACTAAATACAAAAGGTAAATTGCCACTTAATACATTGATAGTAGCTCTACCATTACAAGAATTATTACAAATTGTATCGCCAATGGTGAGTGTAGCATTGAGCGAATAGGATGTGATTTTGGGGATATGAATAAGCAATGTATCACTTGAGCAAACTGCATTTACAATACATTGATAAGTAGAGTCGTTGCACAAATTACTGGCAATATTTGATTTTGCGCCATTGCTCCATTGATAAGAATAGTTGATGCCTCCACCACCAGTAGTGCTGATAGAAGCAATAGCTGCGCAAATATTGGCGCAATTATTATTTGTAATAGTAAATGTATTGTGCAAATTGGATGGTGATATAGAACAAAAAGCAGAGTCAATTAAAGTATCGGCACAATTATCAATGACCATACATTTGTAATAAACATGAGCACACAAACCTGTGATGGAAGCTGCGCTGCTGCCATTGCTCCAATAATAATGATATGGCGACATACCACCAGAGGCTGTTGCGATTAAACGACCATTGCATAAAGATGCACAACTTAGTGGGACTGATGTAAAAGAAACATGAAGTGGTGAATGCGCAGTACATTGCGCAGAAGCAAAAATAGAATCGCTGCAATTATCAATCACTCGACAAGTATAGTTGGTATTTGAGCAAGCATTATTGATATATGGTGTTGTTGTGCCAGTGTTCCAAAGATAGGTGTAGGGCTGCGTTCCACCCGAAGCAGCAACAGACAAGTGTCCTGTGCAACTATTTGCACAACTTGGAATAGAAGTGATAGAAACTTGCAGCGGACTGGCATTGATAATTCTGCATGAAAATGAATCCACCAAAGTATCGCCGCAATTATCAATTGCCATGCAATGATAAAAAACATTTGGGCATACATTGTTGATGGTGGCTGTGTTTGCGCCATTGCTCCAATGATAAAAATAAGGTCCGACACCACCAGCACCCACAGCAGTAATTTGCCCTGAACAAATTTTTGCACAACTTAATGCCGAAGTAAATGAAAGATGAAACGAAGTGTTGATACCTGTTTGCGCCGATGCTATTGTGCTATCACCACAATTATCGTACACGGTGCAATAATATGAAGTGAAAGCACAAGCGTTGCTGATTGTGGATGAATAAGAACCCGTATTCCAATGATAATGATATGGTGGTAATCCACCTGCTGGAACTGCGCTGATAGTGCCATTGCAAAAATATTTGCAACTGGGCGATGTACTAAATGTGGTATGCAATCCATATACCGATGCAACAGTAATGGGTTGGGTTGTGGAATCAAGGCATTGGTCGTGAACAGTGCAATAATAAGTAGTATTGGCGCAAGCATTATTTATCGAACTGCCTATTGTACCTGTGTTCCAAGTATAAGTATAGGGCGGCATTCCATTGCTTCCGCAGGCATAAATTGTTCCATTACAAAAGTTGGGGCAACTGGGCGATGTGCCCATGGTAAGCGCTAAAGATTGATTAGACGGAATAGTGGTTTTTAACAACAAAGTATCGCCACAAGAATCTTTTACTATGCAATTTATTTGCTGTCCTAAACATAATCCTGTGAGATAAGAAATATCTTGCGTTGTAGTATTCCAGTGATAATGATAAGGGGGCACACCACTTCCCACCAACACTTGCACATGCCCAACACATAATCCAGCACAACTTGGATACGAATAAATGTTGGCATTTAATGTGGGAACATTGGTTGGCACAACAAGTGAAAATGAATCTCGTCTACCACAAGAATCATAACCGATAACATAGTACGTTTTACCAGGACATAAATTAGTATCCGTTGTTCCAGTTTGCCCATTGCTCCAAACAAAGAAGTATGGCGGATTACCGGCCAATCGTGGGTTTGAATTAGCATATACATGACCTTTTGATTTACAAACGTTGTTACAAGTTGCTACCGTAGTGCTGGCATAGGCAAAAATTTTAAACTTGTTAGTGTCAATAATTATAGTGCTGCTATCCATATAACCACAAGCATCTTTAATTGTTAACCTTACAGTGTCGCCACCACATAAATTGTTTAAGGTTTGATTTGAACTTGTAAAAGTGCTGTGCCGATTTACAATTTGCCAAGTGTAGGTGTAAGGCGGATAGCCAGCTTGAATCACAGAATCTTTTACTGAATTGCCACAAGCACAACCATATCTTATTTGAGTTAGTTTTATTTTTACATACTTATTGGCATGTGTAACAACGATAGAAACAGTGGCTGCATCACCGCATGTGTCAGTAACTAAGCAAGTATAAGTACCAGGTTGCAAACCATTTACTTGAAGCGTAGTATCACCCGTACTCCAATGATAAAATATAGGATTCCCAAAATTAATGGGTTGTACGTAAGCATTATTTAAACAACCCCCATTTACTACATAGTTTACTAAAACGCCCAATGGCTGGGCTGTTGCAATCTGAATGGATGTTGAATAACAACTACCATCGCTTGCCGAAACTGTGTAAACTTTGCCAGCGCACAAATTTGAATCTGTTGTGCCTACATGACCATCACTCCAAATACAAGTGGGTGCTTGCATGCCGCCAACTGCCACTACTTCACCAATTCCATTACATTGCAAAGGACATGGCAACAGCCCACCTGGGGTATAATAGTTTTCAAAAAGTTGAATGAAGGGCGAAGGAGTGATGGTAAAAATTGCTGTATCAGCTCCACAACCGAGATATTTTACAATCACTGTATCCTCCCCCACACAAAGATTTGCTACCGAATTGGTGTTATAAATGGTAGTGTCATTCAAATGCCAAGTACTGAAAGTATTGCTAATACCAGGCACTTGTATTGTTGCGGTACCATTGCACAAATGCGAACAAATTTGTGAAGTAAATAACGGCGCAATTTGAATGCCATGGTGAATGTTAAACCGTACAGTATCTGAATTACAACCGTATAAAGTGTCTATAACAATTACCGTATAATTGCCATTGCACAAATTATTTGCTGAAGAAGCAGTTCCTACACCATTGCTCCAAATATATTGAAAAGCACTTTGATTACAAGTAGCATTTAAAACCACTGATGCACTGCCATTGCATATTCCAATGCAATTAGAATAAGTAACATTGGCATCAAAAGTGGGTTGTTGAAAATTTGTAAGTACCACGTCTTCGTTTCTACCATTACTCGGATTGCCAGATTGAACATATTGTGAAGCTGAAGTAGCGGCAACATTATAGCCAAAATAAAAATCAGTATTATTGGCAGTTAATAAACTGCTTTGACTGTTTAAGGCCATCTCAAAGCCTGTTTCATCAGCACTTCCACCAAAATAAGTTCCCCATTTTAATTCATCTAGTTTTGAAAATTTAACCAAAAAAGCATCACTGCTACCACTTAAGTTATTGTCGAAATAACTGTTGCAACCGCCCGAATTTAAAGGTGCATCAGCCGAAGTGGTGTAAAAAGATAAATAAATATTGCCGCAATTATCAGCCACCAATCCATCATTTATCACATCATCAAACCCGCCGCCGTATGTGCCTGAAACTTGAATACCATCATCACCCGAACCTCCTACAAGTGTTGCCCAAAGAAGCTTTCCAGCAGTTGAAAATTTACCCAAAAACACATCTTTGTTGAATGAACTGGCAGAACCCTTGTTTAAAACACTATCACGAAAAGAAAAATTATTGTAGCAAAAAGTTGAAAAATTTGTTGAGTTGGTGTTGCCTGCTACATAGACATATCCACTAGGGTCAATTACTGTAGAAGTGGCTTCATCAGAGTCTTTGCCACCATAAAATGTACTCCATTGCAAAGTATTATTGTTGCTAAATTTTGCAATAAACCCATCACCATTATTATTCGTTGCTTGATAATAATTGCCATTGTTCATTAAAGGAAATGCAGTACTAAGGCTGCTTGAGCCTGCTACAAAAATATTACCAGTGTTATCTGATGAAATAGAATTTATCAAATCAACACCATTGCCACCAAAATAAGATGACCATGTTAAACTGCCAGTGTTTGTAAACTCACTCACAAAGCCATCTTCAGCACCTTTTAAACTACTTTGAAAAAAATTACTGGTTGTCTGTGTAGGAAAATTGGTAGAAAATGTTTTACCCACCACATAAACATTTCCCGAATTATCTATCGTTAAATCGTGTGCACAATCATCACTACCGCCACCAAAAAAAATCGAAAACAGTCTGTTGCCTGTAGCATCAAATTTTAATAAAAACGCATCGGCAAAATTGCCCGAAGTACCTTTGTTGATGAATGTTTGCGAATAGGTAGAAGTGCCAGCAAATATTGGGAAACTCGATGATTTTGTGTAGCCTGCTACAAACACATTTCCCGAATTATCCGCTTTAATTCCATTGCCTGCATCATCACTATTGCCACCATAAAAAGTTGACCACATTAAATGCATGTTCGGTGAAAACTTACTGATAAAAGCATCAATAGTGCTACTCAACGAATTTGAAAAATAAGTTCCAGCGTTTACAACAGGAAAAAATGTTGAAGCGGTATAACCAGTAACATAAAAATTGTTCCATCCATCCACGGTTACACCATTGGCAACATCGGTATTGCTTTCACCAAAAAATGTGAGCCAAACCACAGTAGGGTCAATGGTTACAGAGTTTTTAAAGTTTCTGTTGTTGATTTTAAAACCAATAATATTATTCTCAATGAGGTGAAATTTTGCAGATAAAGTGCCATTAGCTTGCCAACTTTTTACATCTCTTTCTATCAATTTTCCAAATCTTGATTTGATTTCTAAATTACCCAAATCATTTATGGATACTGCTTCAGCGCCCACATACTGCAATTGTATTTTGCTTTCATCTACATTTGCAGCCACTTCAAAAGTGTATTTAAAACTGCTATCAGTAATGTTTAAAATCCAATCAACACCATCATAAATATTGCGAATTCTGATTTTTGAAAATTGATACAAACCCAACATACCATCTTTAAAACTGGCATTGTAAAAATTACTTTTTGCAAAATCTTTTGCTTCCACCCAATCCACATTTTCCTTTTCAATTTTTGCATTCAATAAATTCACATCAATTTTTACAAACGAATCGGCAACTACTTTTTCCTCTTTTTTTTTAGGTAAAATCTTTTTACAAAATAAATAAGAAATCCCTTGGGTGGTAATGAAAATTTTGAAATTTCGTTTGCTACAATAAGCCAAAACATTAGATGCAGAGCTGCTTTCATCATTCATCAATTGCCCTCGGTTTTCAATAAAACCAGTATTGGAGAACGCTATTGGAAAATTATTTGCTGAAATGAGTTTTGCATTTTCAGCATTCACATTTTTAATGGAAATGAAAAAGGTAACAATTAAAATTGTGCATGAAATGGAAAATATTTTATGAGGAATAAAATTTTTCAAAGCAATTTTTAAGGTTAAAGGTTTTCAAATATAATAACTTCAACCGAAATATCAAAAACCAGAAATATTTTAATAATCGCTTCTTAACATTTTATTTCTTTATCCTCTTTTCTTATAAAGCCGAAAGCCCCATAAGGCTGCTATAAACAAAATCAAAACTGTAAACCAAGCTGCGTATATGTTTAGTGCTTTCGCAATTTGGTCGTAGGCATTGCCAAAAAAATAGCCAACAATTAACAAAATGATAGACCGAAAAAATGTAACTGTGAGGCAAATAAATAAATATCGCCAAAAGTTAACTCTTAAGCAACCTGCCGCGATTAAGCCTACAATGCCTATTGCCATTGCCATTTTAGATAAATAAACAGCTTTTCGATGATGCACGTTAAAGAAATCAGCGGCTTTATCCAATTTTTCTTTGGTAATGCCAATGCGATAGCCGTGGCGTTGTAAAAAACCCATTCCCCATCGACCCAACATATAAAAAAGTGTATCGCCAGTCATATCTGCAGCCAATAAAATTGCTAACACCGGCACAAAACTCATTTGATGCAATGAAATTAAAAAGCCACAAACAATAGCTGTAATCACACCTCCAACGATTGCCAATGGAAAAAGAAACAGATAATTATACTGTTGCAGCAAGTGTAAAATATCGTTCATGATTAGGTTTTTCTTTGGGGTAAAACTACGAATTTTATTAAGCTACTTGATTCACAAATCGTTAAAAATCCTTTTTGCAGCTATGTTTACAATTTCAACTTTTAGTAAATTTCCGAAGTCATTAATTAAAGGTTGATAAAGTGGTAGCAATTGCAGGCTCTGTATTTACTTAGCTTTGAACGTTTATTTCATTCATGTTGCTTTGTTCAATTGGATGATGAATGAACAGCAAACTTCAGCTAAAATGAGCATCAGTATATTTGTAATTAAAATCTGCTCAACTTTTTTACATTTACATTTTCAAACAAAATTTATGCAACCAGTTTATATTGTTGATGCTGTGCGAACGCCTGTTGGCAAGTATGGCGGCTCGTTGAGCAACATTCGCCCCGATGATTTAGCAGCCCATGTGATAAAAGCATTAATGCAGCGAAATCCAAATTTTGATGCCGCTGAATTAGAAGAAGTTATTCTCGGCGCAGCCAATCAAGCAGGCGAAGATAATCGCAATGTAGCTCGTATGGCGGCTTTGCTGGCTGGTTTACCAGTACAGGTGGCTGGTGTAACTGTCAATCGCCTTTGTGCTAGCGGCTTGCAAGGCATTATGGATGCATATAGAGCAATTGCCATTGGTGATGGAAATGCTTACATTTCAGGCGGCACCGAAAGCATGACTCGAGCGCCTTTTGTGATGGCGAAAGCTGACGCAGCATTTAGCAGAACAACAGAAATATATGATACCACAATAGGTTGGCGATTTATCAATAAAAATTTATCCGCATTGTATCATCCTTTTACAATGGGCGAAACGGCTGAAAATGTTGCCGAACGTTGGCAAATTTCACGAGCCGAACAAGATGAATTTGCTGCGGCTTCGCAACAAAAATATCAAGCTGCACATGATTCGGATAAATTTGATGATGAAATTATTTCTGTAAAAATTAAACAAGGAAAAACAGAAATTAACTTCGCAAAAGATGAGCATCCGCGATTAAGTTCAATAGAGGCTTTGGCAAATTTAAAACCTGCTTTTAAAAAAGATGGAAGCGTTACAGCAGGCAACAGCAGCGGCATCAACGATGGTGCAGCCGTGTTATTATTGTGCAATGAAAAAGCTTTGAAGCAACAAAATTTAACGCCCTTGGCTCGTGTGCTTAGTGTGGCTGCGACAGGCGTTGACCCGGCAATTATGGGCATAGGTCCTGTGGCGGCTATGCAAAAAGCCCTGCTACGTGCAGGTTTGCAAGTGCATGATTTAGATTTGATTGAATTGAATGAGGCGTTTGCATCGCAAAGTATTGCCTGCATTCGTGAATTAAAATTAGACATTTCAAAAGTGAATGTAAATGGTGGCTCGATTGCCATTGGGCATCCGCTGGGTTGCAGCGGCGCAAGAATTTCAACCACATTGCTGCACGAAATGAAAAAACGAAAATCAAAATTCGGCGCCGCTACGATGTGTGTTGGTGTTGGGCAAGGCGCAGCCATTATTTATGAGAATCTGGTTAGATAAATTTTACCAAAAAATTATCAGCATGAAAATAAAAAAATGGTACTTGCTTTTTGTTTGTGTATTTTTTTTGTCAGCCGCAAATGCTGATGACATAAAGGTTTACAAAGATGCATCGTATGACCCGATGATAAAAACTGTTCGTTTGCAAATGAATGGATTAACATTTAGCGAACCTATTATTGGCTTAAATGGTGGCGATGGTTTGGCTCTTACTTTTGATGATTTGAGTGCTGATAGCCGTTCGTTTTCTTATTCCATTCAGCTTTGCAATTTCGATTGGACTGCCAACACAGAATTAAGCACATTCGACTATGTGCAAGGCTTTCAAGACAATCAGATTGTTGATTATCAAAAAAGTTTTAACACCATTCAACACTATATTCATTACACCATTGCATTGCCCAGTGAAAATTTACACTTCAAAAAATCAGGTAATTATGTTGTCATTGTAAAAGAATCGAATAGCGGAAAAATCATGCTTACCAAGCGTTTCATGGTGAATGAAAATCAAGTAGCCATCACTGGGCAAATCATTCGTCCACGAAATTTAGAAATCACCAACACCCATCAACAACTCGATATTCAAATCGATTGCAAAGGTTTAAGTACCTCTAATCCTTTTGATGAAATTAAAATGGTGATTTATCAAAATGATAGATGGGACAACCCTATAACTGGCGTACAGCCTACGTTTGTGCAAGATAACATTTTAAAATACAACAGCGACCAAGATTTAGTTTTTCCTGCCACCAAAGAATTTCGCAAGATTGATTTAAGCACCACACGAATTAAAACGGCTCGTGTGCAACGTGTAAATAACGACAGCCAAATTGCCGAAATTTTCATTCAACCCGAAGTGTTACGTTCGTTCAAATCATATGTGTATGAAAAAGATTGGAACGGCGATTTTGTGATTTTAAAACAAGAAGCTATCACTTCAGATATAGAAGCAGACTACGTTTGGACACATTGGAGCATGCCCTTTAGCAACCGATTAATTGGTGGCGATTTTTATGTGTGTGGCAAATTTACCAACTGGGATACGCTCTCTACTTTTCGCATGAAATACAATGCCAACAACCAAGCATATGAAGCCAAAGCCTTTATTAAACAAGGGTACTACGATTATATGATTGGATATTGGGAGCCAGAAAATAAATTTTTCGACATGCAGCCTGCAGAAGGAAACTGGTACGAAACCGAAAACCAATACACCGTGATGGTGTATTATCATCCCTTCACAGGGCGCAACGACCAGCTGGTTGGCGTTAGCACTTTTCACACCATGAAATGATGAGCGATAAAAAAAATATCGCTCTCTACATCACGTTCATAGCGGCTTTCATCGTTTCATTAATTTTTAGAAACGATATTTTTATGTGGGATAATATCACCACTTGCGCAGCTACTTCTTCATTTTTATTTTATAACGGCTGGCACATTTTTTCGATGGGCAACTTTTTAGATATTGGTCATCCGCCCACCATGAGTTTGTACTACGCCGCAGTTTGGAAAATGTTTGGTAGAAATTTAATTGTATCGCATTTTGCTCAAATGCCTTTCCTGTGGTTGCTTTTACAACAATTATTTTTGATTGGCAATAAATTATTCAGCAGTTCAAAAAAAATATTTTTCATTGTTGCCAGTTTTATTTTGGTCTTTGCCGATACCACCTTTTTATCGCAAGCTGGGCAAGTTGGTTTTGAAATTCCATCAGTCGCTATTTGGTTATTAGCTGCAAACCTTCTTTGGAAGCGATATTTGAGCGATTATCAGAAAACGAATGCGCTATTCTTTGGCTTCACACTTTGTATCATTTTCATTCCGCTCATTCATCTTCGAGGTTTGGCGCTCACCATCTCATTGTTTGTAGCCGAAGTATTTTTTCAATTTCAACACATCAAAAGGAATTGGAAAAAGGCTATTTTCATTTTAATTCCTTACCTCATTTCCGCCACGGTTTTTTGTATTTGGTTGCGGCTTCATTTTACTCATGTTGGCTATTTATTTAGTGATGCCAAAAGCTCGTGGGGTGCAGAAAACATGGGTATTGCAGATATGCAGCGTGCTATTTATAATTTCTTGTTAGTAACTATGCGTTGGTTAGATAATGGTCGAATTTTGATGTGCTTTGCCATGTTTTTCGCCACACTTTTTTTTATTCAAAAATTTAAAACCGATGAAAAGAATTTTGCAAAATTTATCTTCTTAATTTTTATTACAGCAAGTTTTTGCTTGAGTTTAAACTTTGTGGTAATGACCAAATACGTTTGCCATCGCTATTTCCTGCCGCCAATTATTTTAATGCCGATGTTGGTGGTTTATTTTATCAACGAAATAAAAATCGCAAACTCATTTTTTATAAAAATTATTTTGTTTGTAATTTTATTCGATGCAGCCATTGCTGGCAATTTTATTTTTTATTTCGAACGCTATAGCATAGGCTGGGACAGCACTTTAGTGCATTTTTCCTATCAAAATTTGCGAACTGAAGCTATTCATTTTGCAGATGAAAATAAAATTCCAGCTTTGGAATGTGGTAGCCGATTTCCATTAGACGTAGCCGATTCACTAATTTATTTGAAACAAAATTCTACTCAAAATCCTCCGTGGCAGGCATCTTCTATGAGTGCCAGCAACCTAACCAATTTTAATTTTGTCTTGTACAGCAACGTTTGCACATCATTTACTGATGAGCAAAAACAAATTTTGCTACAACAATATCAAGTGATGAAAGAATGGAAAAAAGGAAAATTGGTAGTAAAATTTTTTGAAAAAAAATTAAAAACCAACAACACCCACACCAAAAGTTAAAGGCTGAAACTGAGGTCCTTTGCCGCTTGCGATGTATGACGTGAAACCATAATTGGCTACAAAATAAATAAAATCGTAGCCCAAAGTAAATGAAGCATCTAAGCGATAACGATTAGCAAATGGGAAATTTAGCGTTTTAATTTTTTCTGCATTTCCCAAAACATCATTGCCTTTATATTTTGAATTGCTTCCAATTAAATAGTTGAAACGAAAGCCCAATGAGGCTTTCCAAGATTTTGAATTTCCTTTTGCATTGTAATAAAAAGCAACAGGAATAGTTAAATAGGTAAAAGTTTCTTTACTGTTTTTGTAACTAATGCTGGATGGAATTGGCGCTAACCAAACTTTGGTTCGAGCTGAATCCATTTTTGGTCTCGAATTAGAATAGATATTATCAACTGAAATTCCTAAACCAGGAACAAAATTAATTTTCGATTTTCCTAATTGTAACGGATAAGTTACATACACACTAAAATTGTGCGACAATGCTTTAACCTTATTACTGTCAGGCTTTCCGAGCCAAGTTAACCATGAAGTTTCAAAATGGAAATAATCCATTTTTTTGTATCCGCTGTCTTTTTTTGATGGAAATTGAGCAAACAAATTAGAGGTAAACAGAGCAATAACAAGAAAAATAAAAACTTTACGAATCATATTTTGAAATGTGTTTGAAATAAATTTTAAACCGCTGCAAAAGTAATTTTTAATTAACTGCAAATGAAGAAATTTATTTTGGTGAAATGTTAATCACCAATTTCCTTCGTCCATAAGTGCAGCTCTCATTTGCTCAAATACTTGCTGTTTCAGCTTTTCAATATCTTGTAATGAAAAATTATTTGGCGAAACGTTGGGTAAATATTTCACTTTAATAACGCCAGGATACACTTTAAAAGCGTGTTTCCAATGCAACACTTGTTGTGTACCAGTAATTATATACGGTTGGATAATTGTTTGCGTTTCAATCGCCATTTTAAATGCACCATTGAAAAATGGAATCAGCGGTTCATCAGTAGTGTTAAAAGTTCCTTCCGGAAAAAGATTAACCGAAACGCCACGAAGCAACTGACGTTTCAACAATTTCAAACTTCTTGCTCGACGAAATGCGCTGCTTCTATCTACCATAATTGCCACTGATTTATAAATCAATCCAAATACGGGAATACGCCCCAACTCGGCTTTGCCCAAGGGTTTGAACATTTTTGGAATAGCATAAAACAGGATGGCAGAATCAATATAAGAACGATGATTAGAAACAAAAATGGCAGAAGATTTTGCATCAATATTTTCTTGTCCACTAATTTTTACTCGAATAAAAAATGCTCTCAAACTTATTTTTGCCCATGCTTTGCAAATGTTGTTTACCAATTTCGATTTCAATTCATCACCAAATATTTGCATCATCAGCATCAGCAAAAAAACAATGATTAAGGTAATAAAGAAAAACGATAAAACATAGATGCGATAAGGAATCCAAAGTATTTCTTTCATGCTGTGATAACTTTGAAATTAGTGTTCGATGGATTAAAATGTTGCATCAAAATATCAATAAAACCAGCACCATGTTTTAAATACAATTCAATGAAATTCATTTGTCGTTCTTGCAAATGATTTTGCGGAAATAATTTTTCCTTCCACTTTTCAATTTGTTTTATAGCATCCACATTTTTCTTTTTTTCTTGTTGCAAAATTTTCTTTTGCAATTGTTCCAATTGATTTTCAATTTGGGTAAAAGTGGCTGCTGTAAAGCCTTCCATGCCTTTATCGTTTAATAAAATTTTCTTTTGCAAAATTGAAATTTCGTTTTTTATCGCCGCTAAATTTTCATCAATTTCCAGTTCGCTATTTTCTTCTGTAAATTTTTTCGTTAAAAAATTTACATCGTCAAAAATATTTTGGATGCTAAAATTCCATTTCAATCTTTTTTGTTCAGCTTGCTCATCCAGCCACAGCGCTGAATCGCGAAGGTAAATTTGTGGAAAAGAAATTTTGTAAAAATCAAACACAGTTTTCAATTGCAACCAATAAGTTACTTCAGCTCCACCGCCCACAAAAGCCACATCAGGCAAAATTGTGGATTGATACAATGGACGTAGAATGACGTTTGGGCTTAGCCTTTCGGGATAATGCTTCACAAAATTTTCAATTTCACTTTTCGAAATTGAAAAGGTAGAATTGTTTGTCAAAAAATTATTTCCATCTTCAATTATTCTCTCCCGAATATTTTTTTCTAAAAAAAATAAA
>CAIQHW010000512.1 GCA_903871715.1 uncultured bacterium | reverse complement strand
GAGTTGTATCAGCACCTAACACTTCATGCACTGCTTCTATTTCTTCTTCCGCCATTTGTTTCATCACTAATTTTCTTCCTACACAACTTACTAAAATAGCCAATTCAGCATCACTATTGCCCATTGTGCTTTTGGCTCTTTCAGCTGCGGTATGTGCCCCATCTAATAAATGGTCGATATTAGCTTTCATCAATTTCACATAACTTCCTTCGGGTATATCGCCTGCAAAAGTTAAACTTTGTTTTTCCTCATCAATAGCTAAAATAGTTCTCACAACCGGCTCTTCGCTGTTTTGAGTGCGTAAACTTAAAGGAAATAACAAACCAGAAGCAGGCAATTGTGCTGATTGTTCGCCCAAAAAAGATTTATACAAACTCAATGCCGGTGAGTTATCAATTTCATACAACACATTGTTGGTTGATTTGGTAACCATTCTTTCTACACCAAAAATATCCCAGCCACCATATGAGCCATAACCAACTTTGAAATCATTGCCATAAACTCCAACTGCCATCACTGTGTTTTGATAGGCACCATTTTGATTTTCTAAAATATAAGTCTCTTTAAAATTAGCACCATCGCCTGCCAGACCGCCTGATACATTCACTCCTTGTGGCAATTTGTTGCGCATGCCTTCTACCAGTTTTGTTCCGTTGATATTTAATCCTTCACTTAAAACAAACACATGTTTTAATTGGTCGGTAGGTAATTGTTCAATTAATCTTTCCCCTACTTTTATGCTGTCATCTGCTGAAGTGACTTTAACACTCGATGTTTGAATAGTCGACTTTTCAAACTTAATAGCAGTGCAAACAACGCTTTCCTCTTCTATAAACCCATTCCCTATTTCGCCCGAAGTCGTGCAGCCCATCAATATGGATTTAGGATACAAATTTTTAACTTCTAACATCAAAGCCGGATTTTTAAAATTTTCGGTGCTGCCAAAGACTAACACCAAATCAGGCAAAGTATTATCGGTAGAAAACTCTTTTACTGTCTTCCAATTATTGTTTTTTACAGTCCATATTTTCTGTTCAGTAAGCATAATAAAGAATTTAAAGTGTTATTTAGATGATTAAATTATTGGGCGCTTAACTGGGTTAATACTTGCGCCATGACTGTTTCTACTTTTTTGAAAATCCTTTTCGTTTCTTGATTGATTACTTTGTCTGATGCCATTTTTTCAAGAGTTCTTATTTCATTTCTCAATGAATCAATGCACATGGTATCAACATTTGTTTTTGATTTGTGAGCATGCAGATAAAGCAAATCATAATCATTTGCAGCAATAGCATTTCGCATTTCAATTAATGATATCTGCATTTGTTCAGAAAAGGTTTGTACTATTTTTTGAACAAAATTTTCATTTCCTTTTGAAATTTCGCGTATCTTTTTCAAACTAAATAATTCATTTTCTAATGCTGTTATTTGTTTGGGTAGTTCATTGATTGAGATTTTTTGCCCCATCCATTTTCCAATGGTTTGTACTAAGCTTGTTTCATCAAATGGCTTGCTGATGTAATCATTCATACCTGCTTCCAAGCATTTTTTATTCTCTCCTTTAATGGCATTAGCAGTTAGAGCGATGATTGGGGTGGCAGATTTTAATTTATTTCTGATGATGGAAGTGGCTTCATAGCCATCCATTATTGGCATACTTAAGTCCATTAAAACAACATCATATTTATTTTCGCTTATTAATTCAGTTGCAATTTTTCCATTGATTGCTTCATCAATTTCTGCACCATAGTATTTAAGAATTTCAATTGCTAAAAGTCTATTCATATGATTGTCTTCCACCAACAAAATTCTTTTCCCATTCAAAATCCTGCTATCAACTTTTGCAGGATTTTCTGACTCTAAATCTTCTGGTTTCCCAATCGGAAATGGAATAAGCAATTCGATGGTAGTACCTTTGTTTTTTTTGCTTTCTACTTTTATTTCGCCATTCATCAAGTCAACTAATTGTTTGGTAATGGATAAACCAAGTCCTGTGCCGCCATATTTTCTTGAGGTTGAATTTTCTTCTTGTAAAAATTTTTGAAATAATTTTGATTGGTACACTTCATCCATCCCAATTCCTGTATCCTTTACAGTAATTGACAATTGCTGATATTTGTCATTGTAAATTTTGGCTTTGCAAAAAACTTCTACACTTCCTTTCTCAGTAAATTTCACAGCATTACTGATGAGGTTTAACATAATTTGATTTAATCGATAAGGGTCGCCGACTAAAACAGATGCAATTGATTTGTCGATTTGCATTTTTAATTCCAAGCCTTTCTCTTCAGCTTTTAATGACAAAACTGTGATTGACCTTTTTATAACGTCTCTGATATTAAATGTGATTGCTTCTAACTTTAATTTACCGGCTTCAATTTTTGAAATATCTAAAATGTCATTGATGATTACTAACAAATTATCTGCTGCGCCATTAATTGTATTTACATAGAAATTTTGCTGTTTGTTCAATTCAGTTTTATATAACTGATTACTCATGCCTAAAATCACGTTCATTGGTGTTCTGATTTCATGACTCATATTCGCCAGAAATTCTTCTTTCGTTTTTGCCGATTCCTCGGCTTTTAGCTTGGCTTCTATCAACTCTTTTTCAATTTCCTTTTGATGGGTAATGTCTAAATGAATTCCAATTGAACCAATAATTTTTCCTTCATCATTTTTCAATGGCGCTCCACTAATTAACCACCATTTATCTTCATTTTTTTTGTTTTTCAACGGTAATTGATACGCATCCGAAATACCTTGTCTTCTTTTATCATTAATACCTTCGATGCTGCCTTTGGTTCTTGGCGATAAAAATAAATCAGAAGCTTTTTTGCCAATAATTTCTTCCAGTTCATAACCACTCATTTTGCAAAAACTCTGATTGGCAAACAAAATGTTGTCATCCAAATCAACCTCCATCAGCCCTAAATTCATATTTGCTATTATGCTTCGATATTTTTCTTCTTTATTCTGAAGAACTTTTTCTGTGTTTTTTTCTAGCGTAACATCATCATAAGTCCACATGTGCCCTCGATATTCTTTCTCAATAATTACAGGGATATAATCTCTTCTTAAAATTCTTCCATCAACTAATTCTATCAAATCACCTTCTACTAATTTTTGCTCACTCAAAATATCATCAATTCTGGTTACAAATGCTTCAGGGTCTTTAAACATTGATTTCGATTGCTCTGCTGATTGCGAACAATCAGCACCTGTCAATGCCTCTGGTGGAGCAGGAATTTTGAACATGTCGCAAAACATTTGATTGGCTAAAACAATATGCCTTGTTTCATTTTCAATCAAAACGCCTGAATGTAGATTCTTTAGCACATTAGTCAGTCGTTCAGCAGTTGCTTTTTGCTCTAATTCCGAATTACGAAGCAACTCTCGTTGTTGTTTTACAGTTTTTAAAAGTTCTTTTAATTCTGCAGTAACATTTTCCTGAGTGGTAAGAATATGCAATAAATCGTTGGAAGAATCCTGAATTGCAAAGTC
>CAIQHW010000511.1 GCA_903871715.1 uncultured bacterium | reverse complement strand
TTCGGATAAAGGTTTGTATTTTATTAATCCCGAAGGAAAAGAAAAAAACAAACCACGACAAGTGTGGACACAAGGCGAAACTGAATCAGCTGCTTGCTGGTTTCCAACAATTGACCATCCCAATCAAAAATGTACACAAGAAATGTACATCACTCACGAGCGTAGCATGGTTACGCTTTCCAACGGCGAAAAATTATTTTCTTTCAGCAATGCTGATTCAACCGAAACAGATGTTTGGAAAATGAACAAACCACATTCTCCTTATTTGTTTATGATAGCAGTGGGCAATTTTGCAAAAACAGAAAATTTTTGGCACGATAGTGTTCAAGTAAATTATTATACCGACCCGGCATATAAAGAATTTGCCGAAGAAATATTTGGAAAAACACCAGCTATGATGGAATGTTTCAGCACATTGCTGCACTACGATTTTCCATGGAATAAATACAGTCAGGTAGTTGTTCACGATTACGTTTCAGGTGCAATGGAAAATACATCAGCCACTTTGCATGGCGAATTTTTACAACGAAATGCTCGTGAATTGTTAGATAAAAACAATGAAGACGTGATTTCGCACGAGTTGTTCCATCAATGGTTTGGCGATTTAGTAACTGCAAAATCTTGGAGCAATATCACTTTGAATGAATCATTTGCCACCTACGGCGAATATTTGTGGAACGAATATACCTACGGCAAAGACAATGCCGATGCAGGTTTGGATGATGATATGCAACGCTACATTTCCGAATCGCGACGCAAAACAGAAAGTATTGTGCGTTATTATTATAATGATGCTGATGATTTATTTGATAGACACAGTTATCAAAAAGGTGGTTGTGTGATTCACATGCTGCGCAACTTGGTGGGCGACTCGGCTTTCTTTCAATCGTTGCATAATTATTTGGCGAAAAATCAATACAAAAATGCAGAAGTGGCGCAGCTTCGTATGGCATTTGAAGAAGTAACTGGCATGGATTTAAATTGGTTTTTTGATGAGTGGTATTTTAAATCAGGGCATCCAAAACTGAACATCAAATATTCGTTCAACGAAAAAAATAATGAGGAAATGATAAGCATCGAACAAACCCAAACCGAGCCAGCATTGCAAGTTTTTAGCTTCCCATTGAAAATTGATTTGTATGCAAATGGTGCTATTAGAAACTACAAAGTGTTTGTAAATCAACGCAAACAAACCTTTCATTTATACACCGATGTAAAACCAGAATTAGTAAATGTGGATGCCGATAAAACTTTATTGTGCGAAAAATCAGAGAGCAAAAGTTTGCCCGAATTAATCTTTCAATTTTATCACGCTAAAAATTATAAAGACCAGATGGAGGCTCTGGAAGCAGCTTCTACGTTGCAAGTAGATAATTTAAGCGCTAGAGAAATGATGTTGTCGGCTTTGCGATTGCCCAATTTTTATGTAAGAAAATATGCGGCTGATAATATTTATGCCGATGATTCTTTTAGTTGGGTAAAAACAATTCCGCTGTTGCAAGAAATTATTTTGAACGACAATAAAGCTGTGGTAAGAAGTGCGGCAGTTAGAAAATTGGGAACAATAAAAAACTCAAAATCGTTGCGCTCCACTTTTGAAAGTGCTACTGCTGACAGCTCTTACACGGTTGAAGCAGAAGCCTTGAAAGCCTTATCACACGACAATTCGGAGGCTGCATTAAGAATTTGTGCTAAGATGGAAGATGATCAAAATTTTCAAATTCAAAATGCCGTGGCAAAAATTTATTCCGATAAAGGCACGATGGACAACTACATCTATTTTAGTCGAGCATTAAAAGAAAAAAGCGGCTTTGCACTTTATCCTTACATCAACCATTTTGAAAATTTTTTGTATCGCATGCCCGACCCAATCATTGAAAAAGGCACTTTAATGTTAGCCAATATTGCTCAAACTGATGAGGAATGGCAAGTGCGCTACGCTGCCTGCGAAGCCATTCGGCACTTCAAATCGAAATACAATACGGATATTGAACGCGATAGAATTTCAGTGTTGAATTTGATTTTATCAGAAATAAAATCGAAAGAAAAGAACAAACATTTGTTGGAGATTTATGACAACTTGAAATAATCTTTTTTTTCAAAAAAAGTTACTTCACTAAGCCCTTTAAATAAGTGCCATAGCCGCTTTTTATCAATGGTTCAGCAATTTTGAGCAATTGTTCTTTATCAATAAATCCTTTGCGAAAAGCAATTTCTTCGATGCAACCAACTTTTAAACCTTGGCGTTGCTCAATCACTTGTACAAATTGCGAAGCTTGCATTAATGAATCAAAAGTGCCAGTATCTAACCATGCTGTACCACGATTTAAAATAGCAACTTTCAATTTCCCCTGCGCTAAATAAACTTTGTTTACGTCGGTAATTTCATATTCGCCACGGGCACTGGGCTTTAAATTCTTTGCAATTTCAACTACAGAATTATCATAAAAATATAAACCAGGCACTGCATAATTTGATTTTGGTTGCAATGGTTTTTCTTCAATGCTCAGAGCATTTTTATTTTTGTCAAACTCAACAACACCATAGCGTTCAGGGTCGCTTACATGATAAGCAAATACATAACCAC
>CAIQHW010000510.1 GCA_903871715.1 uncultured bacterium | reverse complement strand
TCACATCAATCTATTAGGATTACGTGGGCAGGCAAAAACAAGAATTGCCCGAAACATGATTGAGCTGTTGGATGAATACATGCCGATTGTAAAAGGTTCGGAAATTAACGATAGTCCGTTTCATCCTATTTCAAAATATGCCAAAGATTTATTGGATGAAATGGGCGATAAAACGCCGATTGCTTGGGTACATCGCAGCAATCGTTTTTTTGAAAAACTAGCAACGCCTGATGTGAATGTTGCTGATTTAATTGGTGATATTGACCCTATTAAAGCAGCTACTTTAAAGTTGCCTTATTCTGATGAACGTGTTTTGCATTATGGTATGATTCCAAGAGCTAACCGTTCAATATTTGTGATTAATGAATTACCCGATTTACAAGCCAGAATTCAGGTTTCCTTATTTAATATTTTGCAAGAAGGCGATGTTCAAATCAGAGGTTTTCAGCTCAGAATGCCATTGGATATTCAGTTTGTTTTCACCGCTAATCCTGAAGATTATACCAATCGGGGTAGTATTGTAACGCCATTAAAATACCGATTTGGTTCGCAGATATTTACCCATTATCCTAAAACCATTGAATTAGCCAGAAAGATTACCGAACAAGAAGCGCATATTTCAGCAGCAGATAAAGCAGCTATTGACATGTGTGATTTGGCAAAAGATTTATTGGAGCAAGTAGCTTTCACAGCCCGAAACAGCGAATACGTGGATGCTAAAAGTGGCGTAAGTGCACGATTAACGATTAGTGCTATGGAGAACTTATATGCCGCTGCAAAATTAAGATTGATTGAAACAGGTTCAAAGAAAACTTCGATTCGTTTGGTTGATTTTATTTCCATTATTCCATCCATCACCGGAAAAATAGAACTGGTATATGAAGGCGAACAAGAAGGTGCTGCGGAAGTAGCTCAATTGCTGATTGACCAGGCAATTGTAACTGAATTTGAAAAGATATTTCCAAAGATTCCTAAGTTGGAAAAACAAGGTGTAAAAACAGTTTATACAGATGTTATCAACTGGTTTAATACCAATTTTTTAGAGCTGAATTATACCGATACCGATGAGGATTTTAATGCAGCATTAAACAGCATTGCGCCATTAGTAAAATTAGTGGATGAGTTTGCTCCTGAATTATTACCACAGGATAAATTGTTCTGCATGGAAATGCTCATCTGGAGTTTATCCATCAATAAAAAATTGGACAAAACGAATAGCGAAAAATCGTTTTCGTTTTAAACAGCGATTTCACACTTTGTAAATAATCCATTAATCTAAGGAATGCTTTATTTTTTACAAGAACTGAAATCAAGAAATGAATTGCTTTTTTGGGTAACTGCAGTTCATTTTTTATTGGCATGTATTTATTATCTGCTTACAAAAATCAGTAACAAACAATTTGCTGGTGCAAACGTGTGGTTCAAGCCTTTCAAGTTTGCGGCGTCAAGCGTTTTATATCTGGCTGCAATGATTTGGTATTGCGCCTACATTCCTCACTTTAATGCTGCGGTGTTTACTTGGGCTAATATCATCTTCTTCGTTTTTGAAAATGGCTACATCGGCATTCAAGCAGCAAGAGGTCAGGCTTCGCATTTTAATCTTTCCACTCGATTGTATTCCACACTTTTTGCTTGCATGGGCGCAGCAGCAACAGGCATTGCATTAGGAGCTGCTTTTATTTTGGTAAAATATTTTCAATCAGATTTCCCCGAATTAGCAACGCCTTATTTATGGAGTATCCGATTTGGCTTACTAATTTTTATTGTGTTTGCCTTTCAAGGCTTTGTGATGGGCGGCAGATTATCACACACCGTTGGCGGTGAAAATGATGTAAGAACTTTGCCTGTTGTAAAATGGAATATCACCAAAGGCGATTTAAGAGTAGCGCATTTCATTGGCATGCATGCGTTGCAGGTGATTCCACTGTTAGCGTATTATATCATTCCGAATATTGTTGGTGTAATTATCATCAGCTTGGCTTATTTTCTTTTATCAATTTTCGTTTTGGTGCAAGCATTAAAAGGAAAACCATTTATCAAAATGAATTTAAAGAAAGCTTAGTTTTTCTTTAAATCAGATTATTTTCTTTTGCTGATTTTATTCAATGAAATAGCCCGTTGACGAGTGCATTTGAATCGGTTAATTTCTTTCTCTCTTAAATGAAGATGTTTCTGACTCACTTTTTCATTCACTCTTTTTCGCCATAAATTAAAACTACTTCGTTTCAATTCTTTGCGCATAATGGCAATCACCTCTGCTTCGCTGATGTGAAATTGTAAGGCAATAGCTTCAAAAGGCGTTCTGTCTTCCCATGCCATTTCGATTATTCGGTCAATATCTTTTATGGAAAATGTTGGGTTCATTTATTGTCTATTTTTTTTACTGGTAAATTAGGTTTTGGATAAGCAAATCTATCTAAATAACTAACTGTGTGATACGCATCAATACCACTGCTACACAACGATTCAGCTTTTACCATATCAATAAATCCATCGGGTAACAAATAGGTTTCATCCACAAAAACCATTTCAATTTTTCCAATTACGAAATAAGTATTGTTAAGCGGAATAGGGATGATTTGTTGCAGCGATAAGCCAAATTTTATTTTACTTTCAGCTACAAATGGGGCTTCAAAATTTTCAACCCATTGCTCGTGCAATCCAACCTTTGAAAATTCACTTACACCCCCATCATATTTAGCGCTGGTTTGATGTGCCTTTTCTGCAAAAGAAGAATGAATATGATTGATGGTATAAAACCGGGAAGTTTCGATGTTAGCTAAAGTATGTCCACCTGCTTCTAAAGGTCGGTTTACAAATCCTACCAGCGGAGGGTCAGCGCCAAGATGAACAATATTGCTGAATATGGCTAAATTAGATTGACCATTATTATTTTTTGTACCAATCAAACTAACAGGTTTAAAACCCGAAAGGCTATTGATAAAATTACCTCTGTAAAATCTTTCCCATGATGAAATGGTTTTGCTGTCAATCATTTTTCAACGCTTATTGAATTTGTTTTTGAAAAGTAAAGTTGGAACAAAAGTCAAAATGATTTGTTCAAGAATTATGAAGATTTTTAAGAAGCAATTATTACCCGAAAAAAATTGTGTGGTTTGCCAACGACCATTCACTTGGCGAAAAAAATGGGAGAAGAATTGGAACGAAGTAAAATATTGTAGTGAGGCCTGTCGTAAAAAATCTACACTTAAATCTGAATAATAAAAGTAGCTTTACGATTCTTACTTCAAGCAATTATTATGAGCTCTCCTTTGTTTTTCGTTACCGCAAAACCTTTATCAGTCAGGCTTTGGCATTGGCTTACCGTTGTGTTAATGATTGGAACAGTAACAACGGTATTACTCAATTCTACTTTGTTCAAAACCAGAAACAATATTGCTATGGTGCAAGCGCAAGTACAAAGTGAAGGCGGCAGCATCACTGAAAAACAAGCCCGAAGTGTGGCACATGAATACAATGATAAATTGTGGATGGTGCATAAATACATTGGCTTTGGTCTTTCGTTTTTATTGCTTTGCAGAATAGTGGCAGAAGTAACGATTTCGAAAGAAAAGCAATTGCGAACAAGAATTCAGCAAGCCATTAACATCCCTGTAAAAAGTACTGAGAGCAAACACTATTTGTATGTGCAATATGGTTATGTAGTGTTTTATCTTCTATTGTTTTTCATGGCTTTAACAGGACTAGTGTTAGCCTTTGAAGATTGGCAATGGTTAGATGCAGTGCATAAACCAGCCAAGCAAATTCATGGCTTTTTACAATATGGATTTTACGCTTATGCGGTGTTACATATTGCTGGCACTATTCGAGCAGATTTAACTAATTATGGGGGAATCATTTCCCGAATGAT
>CAIQHW010000509.1 GCA_903871715.1 uncultured bacterium | reverse complement strand
CGCAGACAGTCTGTGCGATGCTAAACGGTCAGGGCGGCTCGGTTCTCGTCGGCGTGGATGAACACGGCCAGGTGGCCGGCAAGATAACGGACACCGTTTCAAACAATTTGCGCAACTTTCGGGCAATGAAAATGTGTATGATTTATATACTGGCACAGGCAGCATAGCCCTATACATGGCTGATAAGGCAAAGAAAATTACAGGTATAGAATATGTTCAAAATGCCATTGATGATGCCAAAGAAAATGCTGCTTTCAACAATATTTCCAACTGCAATTTTTTTGTGGGCGACATGGCAAAAATATTCACCGCCGATTTTATTTCGCAAAATGGAAAGCCTGATGTGATTATCACCGACCCACCTCGAGCAGGCATGCATCCTGCGGTGGTGGCTATGTTGTGCCAAATTGCTGCGCCAAAAATTGTGTACGTTAGTTGCAATCCATCTACTCAAGCTCGTGATTTGCAGCAGCTTTCGAGCATTTATAATATTGTGAAAGTTCAGCCTGTAGATATGTTTCCACATACACCACATGTTGAATGTGTGGTGCTATTGGTATTGAAATAATTTTGGAAATCCCTTCTTTTTTTTCCGAAAAAATCATTTTCAAATCTTTACTTTTGCAAAAAAATTGAAAGGCTATTTTCAATTTAATTTCATCAAAACACGATTAATATTTTTCCATGAAAATTTTAGTTTGCATTAGCAAAGCCCCCGACACTACTACAAAAATTTCATTTACCAACAACAACACCGAATTTAATAATGATAAAGTAACTTGGATTATCAATCCTTACGACGAGTGGTATGCCTTGGTTCGTGCATTAGAATTGAAAGAAGCAAACGGTGGAAGTGTTACTGTGATTAGTGTTGGTGCTGCTGACTATGAACCGATTTTGCGCAAAGCCTTTGCTATTGGGGCTGATGACGGAATCAGAATTGATACCGTGCCAACCGATGCGTATGCTGTGGCAAATCAGATTGCCACTTTTGCAAAAGATAAAAGCTTCGATTTAATTTTGTGTGGCAAAGAAACGATTGATTACAATAGCAGCCAAGTGGGCGGAATGATATCAGCCCTGC
Organism: uncultured bacterium; assembly: GCA_903871715.1. Taxonomy (GTDB): domain Bacteria; phylum Bacteroidota; class Bacteroidia; order Chitinophagales; family CAIODY01; genus CAIODY01. Next base: position 3,949 of record CAIQHW010000509.1, on the reverse strand, counting down.
TCGATATGCCGTTTGTTTCTTTAGCAACAAAATTGGATGTGGCTAACAACGAAGCAACTTTAGAATGTGAAATTGAAGGGGGAAAAGAAATTTGCACCGCAAAATTGCCATTGGTTATTTCTTGTCAAAAAGGAATGGCAGAAGCTCGAATACCTAACATGAAAGGCATTATGGCAGCAAGAACAAAACCGTTGCAAGTATTGCCAGCAGTGGCTTCAGAAACGTTAACTGAAATTGTACGCTACGAATTGCCTGCCGAAAAAACTGGTTGTAAAATGATTTCGCCCGATAATGTAGAAGAATTAGTGAGGTTGTTGCACGAAGAGGCGAAGGTAATTTGATAATGAGATGATTTGCTAATGTGCTAATGGAATGAAACAATTTCTCAATGGCACAATGGCCAATAAAAATTCAAAAAAAACAGAAAACACTTTGCGCCTTTGCGCCTTTGTGTGAAAAATAAAAACAAAAATGAGCGTATTAATTTTTGCAGAAAGTACAAACGGAAAATTTAAAAAATCAACTTTAGAAGCAGTTTGCTATGGCAAACACATTGCCGATAAATTAGGAACAGATTGCATCGCATTAGCCGATGGTGCTTTGGATGCCGCTGTGTTGGCTGATTTAGGAAAAGTGGGCGCAAAAAAAGTGGTTACTATTAAACACGATAATTTAACACACTTTGATGCAAAGGCTTATGCCTATGTGGTTTCAGCCGCTGCCCAACAAACCAATGCAGATGTGGTGGTGTTTTCCTACAACTTAACTGGCAAAGCTGTAGCACCAATTGTGGCTGCAAAAATGAGCGCAGGCTTGGTTGCTGGTGCAATTGATGTGCCCGATACGACCAATGGTTTTGTGGTAAAAAAAGGAGTGTTTAGTGGAAAAGCATTTGCTTACTACAATATTAAAACAGCTAAAAAAATTATTGGATTAACGCCAAACTCTTTCCCCATAAATGTTTCAGAAGGAGTAGCTGCGGTAGAAGAATTAAACATTACCATTCCTGCCGAGCAATTTAGCATCACGGTAAAAGAAACAGTAAAAACTACTGGCGATATTTTATTAACCGATGCAGAAATTGTAGTAAGCGGCGGTAGAGGTTTAAAAGGTCCGGAAAATTGGGGCATGATTGAAGAAATGGCAAAAATATTAGGCGCAGCAACGGCTTGTAGCCGACCTGTGGCTGATATTCATTGGCGTCCGCATGGCGAACATGTGGGGCAAACAGGTATCACTATTCGACCAAATTTATACATTGCCATCGGCATCAGTGGCGCAATTCAGCATTTAGCTGGCGTAAATCAAAGCAAAACTATTGTGGTCATTAACACCGATAAAGAAGCACCATTTTTTAAAGCTGCCGATTATGGTATTGTTGGCGATGCTTTTGAAGTGGTACCAAAATTGAATGAAGCGTTTAAAAAGTACAAAGCGAATAGCCATTAGAGAATAGCGATTAGAAGAATAAAACAACAAATGAGTTCAGTTAATTCATACAAAGATTTGATTGCTTGGCAGAAAGGAATGGATTTGGTTGATGAAATTTATGCCATCACCAATCAATTGCCAGATAAAGAAAGATTTGGATTGATAACGCAAAGAAATAGAGCTGCTGTTTCTGTGTGTGTCAATATTGCAGAGGGTTGGAGAAGAGAAAGCAGTAAATCGTACATTCAATTTCTTAAAATTGCAAGAGGCTCATTATTTGAATTAGAAACACTTTTGTTGATAGCAAATAAGCACTACAAAATAAATTTAGCGCAAATTGAAAAAGCATTTAGTTTGCAAAATGAAACTAGTAAAATATTAAACGGATTAATCAAAAGCATCGAATCAAAACTAATCGCTAATGGCAATTCGCTAATGCCTTAATCATGGAAAAAATAGAACTCGAAATAATAACGCTTTCGCAAAATGCTGCTCAAAACCATTCTTATGCAATTGTTTTGGGAGAGAAAAATGGTATTCGCCGTTTGCCCATTGTTATTGGGGCTTTCGAGGCGCAAGCTATTGCTGTGGCAATGGAAAAAGTTACTCCCAGCCGACCATTAACACACGATTTAATGCGCAATGTGATGAATGCATTTGATGTGCAACTAAAAGAAGTGTTGATTGATAATTTGCAAGAAGGTGTTTTTTTTGCAAAATTAATTTGCCAACACCAAAATAATTTGGTGGAGATAGATTCGCGAACCAGCGATGCCATTGCACTAGCAGTTCGATTCAATTGCCCAGTTTATACGTTTGAATTTATTTTAGACCAAGCTGGCATTGTGTTAGAAAATCCAACAAGTCTTTCCGAAACAAAATCTACTGAAAAAAAATCTTCTACCACAAAACCAAAAACTGTTGCCAAAAAAGATGATTTAAGCAGTTTTACTTTAGCACAATTAGAAGAAAAACTGCAAACGCATTTAGAGAATGAAGAGTATGAAAAAGCAGCAGCAGTAAGGGATGAGATGAGCAAACGAAAACCAGAATAATTTTTTTCGGAATAAGAGTTTAACTAAAAATTTTATTGTTCAAACTCATCCAACTTCCACCATTATATACTTCGCCAAAACCTTCGCGGCGCAATACGCCAGCGGCTGATGCACAACACACAATCACAGGTTTGCTTTTGTTGATTTTAGACATTTGATTTTGCAAAGCACCCAAAGGAATATTTTTTGAACCTTTGATATGCCCACCTGCAAATTCGCCACCAGAGCGTACATCAATAATTTGTGCGCCGTTTTCAACCTGCTGGCGGGCCACCGCAACTGCCTCGTCGTATTTTTCTTCGCGGATGAGACGGGCAAAGGCCTTGCTACCTGTCACGTTTGCGCGCTCGCCAACGTTGACAAACAAAGAGTCGTCGTCAATGTTCAAGGCCTCGAGCCCAGACAAACGCGTTTTAGTGGGGATGTCGGGCACCACACGAATCGGTAAGGCCATGACTTTTTGCGCGATGGCTTGAATGTGTTCTGGAGTTGTGCCGCAACAACCACCCGCCATGTTCACCAGGCCCGAACGCGCGAATTCTTCAAGCAGCGCCGAGGTGTCGGTGGGCGTCTCATCGAAGCCAGTATCGCTCATGGGATTCGGCAAACCGGCATTGGGATACACACAAACATAGGTGTCACAAATTTTGGCGAGCTCAGCGATGTAGGGTCGCATGAGTGCGGCACCGAGTGCGCAATTCAAGCCGATGGTAATGGGCCGCGCATGGCGCACAGAATTCCAGAACGCCTCAACGGTTTGACCCGATAGGATGCGGCCTGAGGCATCAGTCACTGTGCCCGAGATCATGACGGGCAACCGCTCACCACGCGCCTCGAACACCTCTTCGACCGCGAAGATGGCTGCCTTGGCATTAAGCGTGTCGAAGATCGTTTCAATCAAAATCAGATCAACACCACCGTCAAGCAGCCCGTTGAGCTGTTCGGTGTAAGCCTCACGTAGTTCGTCAAACGTTACATTGCGGGCACCCGGATCATTCACATCCGGCGAAATCGACGCCGTTTTTGGTTGCGGGCCTAAGGCACCTGCAACAAATCTTGGCCGCTCGGGTGTGCTGTACTTGTCGCACGCGACGCGGGCGATCCGGGCAGACTCAAGGTTAAGTTCGTACGCGATTTCAGCTAAGTCGTAGTCGCCTTGCGCAATCGTCGTAGCGCCAAAGGTGTTGGTCTCGATGACATCACTACCTGCAGCAAGGTACTGCTCGTGGATCTCAAGAATGACCTCAGGGCGCGTCAGCGAAAGTAACTCGTTGTTGCCTTTGACATCTTTACCGTGTGCGGCAAAACGCTGCGACCGAAAATCAGCCTCAGAAAGCTTGTATTGCTGAATCATCGTGCCCATGGCGCCATCAAGAATCATGATGCGCATACCTAGCGCCCGCGCAAAGTCGGCGCCGCGGGTGTAATCAGTCAGAGGAAAAGGCAATTTAGGATAAGGCATG
>CAIQHW010000508.1 GCA_903871715.1 uncultured bacterium | reverse complement strand
TTGCGGACTGATTTTGTATTTTATTTCACCCAATTGCTCCACAATAAAACCTTTGCCGCTAAACACATGATGCGGCATATCGCCACTAAAATCATTCTTCTTATTATTAATCACATACAACAACGTGGTGATTTGCGGCACAGCCAGCAGCAAGTATTGTAGCAGTTTTTCAATCATCTCATCTTCATAATAAAAACAGACAATTGCCATCACTTCGCCCAACGTTGTTGTACGCACAGTTATCTCTCTCAACAAACCTTCATGCTGCATAATGTTGTGAAATGAAATATTGTTTTCTATCGCAAATTGTTTCAACACATTTCTAATCAAATTGCTGGGCTCGGCTTGATGCCAACATTTCTTTAAATCAATTACTCGTTGAAATTGCCCTTGCGCATGAAAGCCCACAGCAGGCATTTCTGCAAATCGCAAGTTGTTTTGAAACGCTTCATCATACACCACAGCTCGGTTGCTGCATGCAAACTGCAATTTGTTTCTGTAAAATTGAGTAACCGCCGAACCCAATGTGGGTGCGATGTTAGGCAAGTTTTCTAATTTGCCAATGTGTTCAAATGCTTCTTTTACAATTTGTTGTTTAAACTGCAATTGCGCTTCGTAGCTGATGTCTTGCCATTTACAACCGCCACAAACACCAAAATGTTCGCAATGTGGTGTGTTGCGAATGTCAGCATATTTATGCCACTTCACCGCCGAACCTTTGGCAAAACTTTTTTTGCTTTTATAAATGCGTACATCTACCACATCACCTGGCACAGCGTTATCTACAAAAATTACTTTGCCATCGTGTTTGCCCATCGCCTTGTCTTCGGGCGTAATTGCGGTGATTTCAATATTTTCTACAATAGAATAAATTTTTTCGGGCATGGTGCAAAAATAATGAAATTGAAACGGTGTAAAATTTTGTGAAACAGATTTTGATTTTAATCGCAAATAAAAAAACGGCTTGCATTGCTACAAACCATTTTCAAAAAAATATTTTGGCCGAAATTATTTCTTTACCACTAAGCCAATATTTACACCAACAATAAAACCAATGCCATTAAAATATCTATCTGAAATGCCGCCCAACAATTTAAAACTATTGCCATCGGGCGAAGTAAAATTCATGCCACTTCCCATGTAAGCATCTAATGTGATTTTTTGTGAAGTTACTAATTGTGCTCCTATGATTAAACCTAAACTACCACCGTTAACAATTTTTGAACCATTATTTGTTGTGTAGTAAGAATAGCCATTGTTGTTATTATAATTGTAGGAGGTATAGGAGTAATTAAAACTTGCCAATTTATAAAAACCATAGAAACCACCATAAACACCACTTGGTGCTTTGTCAGAAAAATAATAACGGTACTGTGCTTCTAACATAGCCATCAAAAAATTATTGATACTGCCTGATGATGAACCGAATATAGAACTATTATCGCCATAAGAGTACGATGAGCTTTTATCACCAAAACCAAAACGAACATTGGTTTTAAGTGTGTTTACATCGGTCAATTTTTTTTCCAATCCAATTTTAAAATTGCCAGTGATAGCATTGATAGGGTAGAAGCAAAAAATTTCGTTGGGATAAGATTGAGCATCCTTAGGCTTTTGGCGGCGATAATAATAATTATCATCATTATTGCTATTATTGTTTTGCGCAAAAATGTTGGCTAACAATGTGCAGGCAAATAGCAAAGTGAAAAATGTTTTTTTCATGAAAATAAATTTTTAAAGATTTAAAATTGGATGAGTAAAAATACTATTTATGGATGAAATAAAAATGAAAAAGTTTAATTTCCTTTTTCAAATAATTTTTCGATGTCGGGCAATTTATAAATCACAAAAGTAAGTTTGTTGTTGAGGGCAGCATAAGGTTTTTCGCAGCCAAATAATTCATCCACCAAAGTTTTCATTTCTTTATTACTCAATACTGTACCGCTTTTCACGGCGGCTTGCTTTGCCATGGCTCGTGCTAATTTTTCACGTTGATTGAGCTTCAATTCTAAATTTTCGCGAAGCTGATTGAGCAAATATTGAATGGCTGTTTTTTCGTTGAAATTATTTTTCAACTCGGCAGGTACACCATGAACAATAAAAGTATCGGTGCCAAATTCTTGCAAATCGAAACCCATTAAATTGATGTCGGGTAAATTTTCTTTCAACAACATCGCATCTTGTTTTGCCAATTCTACTTTTACTGGAAATAGCTGATGTTGGCTGGCAGCTTGTTGTTTGGTCATGTAAGCCAAAAATTTTTCAAACAAAATTCGTTCGTGTGCCGCTTGTTGGTCAACCAACATAAAGCCACTTTTGATGGCAGAAAGAATGTAGCGATTGTGCAATTGCATCATTAATTGTTCGCTGAACTGTGCTACATCAGTGAGTTGTAGCTGGCTGCTTTCTTTGCCCGATGTGGCAGCGGAAAATTTTGAAACAAAAGTTTGCGAATCATTCTCATCCATTTCGGGTTCTTGATTTTTGATAGCCGCATACATTTGTTCCCAATTTTTTAAATTATCAGCATTCCGCTCTGCATCAGAGTTTTTAGTTTTTATGGGTCGAAAATAATGAGAGGATGTATCGAAATGCGTCATCGAATTATCATCGCTTTTTGTTGCGCCACGAGTGAAACCTTCTAATCTCGAAAAGGCAGTATCTTGATTAAAATCTAAAGATGGTGTAATACTAAATTGCGCTAAAGCCTTGCGCACAGCCGAGTTTAAGAAACTGTAAATAATTTTATCGTCATCAAATTTTATTTCTTGTTTGGTTGGATGCACATTAATGTCGATTCTTTTTGGGTCAACTTCGATAAATAAAACATAAAGCGGATAGTTATCTTTTTGCAGCAATTGCGAAAAATTAATTTGCACTGCATGATTCAAATAAGCACTTTTAATGAATCGCTTGTTCACGAAAAAAAATTGTTCGCCACGTGATTTCTTAGCAGAATCGGGCGTTCCAACAAAACCAACAATATTGCAAATAGAAGTTTCTTCATTTACCGTTACTAATTTTTCTTGATAATTTTTGCCAAATAAGGCTACAATACGCTGTTTCAACGTGCCTTTTGGCAAATGAAAAATCTCTGTTCCATTATTATTCAAACTAAAAAACACATCAGGATGCGCTAAAACTATTCGTTGAAATTCATCAATGATGTGTTTCAATTCTACATGATTTGCTTTCAAAAAATTTCTTCGAGCAGGCACATTGTAAAACAAATTTTTTACCGAAATGCTTGTACCAATGGGTGTCTGACAAGGTTCTTGTAATATTACTTCGCAGCCTTCATTCAAAATTAATGTACCCATTTCATCTTCTACTCTTCGTGTTTTTAACTCCACTTGCGCCACCGCAGCAATAGAAGCCAAAGCTTCGCCACGAAAGCCCATGGTTTTTATCAAAAACAAGTCATCAATGTTTTTTATTTTAGAAGTTGCATGGCGTTCAAAACTCATTCGAGCATCCATTTCGCTCATGCCGCAGCCATTGTCTATCACTTGCACTAACAGTTTGCCAGCATCTTTTATTATTAACTTAATTTCGGTAGAACCTGCATCAATGCTGTTTTCCATCAATTCTTTAATCATCGATGACGGACGTTGAATCACTTCGCCAGCAGCAATTTGGTTGGCAATGTTATCGGGCAGTAAGTTGATTTTATCAGCCATAATTTGGGTGCGCAAAGGTAATTTGAAATTAGCATCGGCTCATTTTATTTTCTAAAAATGCTTTCTAAAAAACAATTGCATTATCTTTGCAAATACTTGAAACCAGCCACAGATAAGCACTTAACAAGCACTTAACAATAACATTTATGGTAAAACAAGCAAAACATTCTAATTTTGTGGCGCAGAATAATTTTTGGCACGCTGCTTGCAAACTGAACATTATCTGAAGCAAAAAAATGAAAAAAGGAATTTTACTTGTTGGCACATTATTGATGAGCAATTTTATTTTTGCCCAAAATAATCAAGCAGAAAAAGGCAATGGCAAAGTTTCTATTTCGGCACCTTTAAAAACGGAAGTGAAGTTATCTCCAGCT
>CAIQHW010000507.1 GCA_903871715.1 uncultured bacterium | reverse complement strand
GTTTCGCCCAATAATTTTAAATACCAACCATCAGTGGAATAGGGGGATGATGGGATTTTTGTGTCTTTAAAAAATCGCCAAGCTACATGCCCCGATTTCCCCAAACCATAACCCCATGGCTGCTCTATGAAACTTTGCCACGAACGCCGCCATAATTCTACACGTGTTAATCCATGCTCCATTGTAACAGTTTCAGCTGCTGATTTTACTGTAAAATTTATCATCTTATAAAACAACGAAAAAAAACTGCCCCCTTTGTACAAGATTTGTTGTTGCATTGAAGCGAACAGAATGCTAATAATATAAAGTACGGTTAAAGCTATTGAAATCCGAATAATTTTTTTCTTGTCTTTATAAATAAAAAACATCAATAACTGCATTAGCACAAAACAAATTATTGGACCACGAGAAACTGATAATACTAATCCGAACCAACAGAATACAATAAAGATTTTAGTAAAAATGGTTATTTTTTCTTCAGAAAAATATTTAGAAACAAAATACAGTAAGCTATATCCCATGCAGGTTCCGAACACAACAGGCGACCATAAAATTGACGTCATTCTTACAATTAAATAAGCGTTAACCACACCAGTAATTTTTTCGATAACTTTAATGTTAAATGCAGGCACAAAAAAATATAGTCCAAATCCGATAATACCTAAAAAAGCAAATAGAGTGAAAACTGGTTGTAAATATTTTTTAGAAAAATTTTCTGAAGATTCGTGATTGTATTTTCCAACAAAATAAAAAAACATGGGCATATAAGAAAGTCTGAATCCAAGTAGACAAGCCTTTAAATGTTGGCTTAATAAGGATCCATAAAGTAGCGAAAATAAAATGTAGGAAATGAAAAGTTTATCAACAAAGTTTAAATTTAATGAATTTTCTTTTTTGTAATGCATAAAAATGAAGTAGCATAAAAATAGTATTTCCAAAAAATCAGGTACACTTGAAATGACGAAATCTATAAAGGTAATAGCATCTCTGCCAACCAATAAATAGCGAATGGTAGGAAAAAAACATAAGAAGGTAAAATATGCTATCATCAAAAAATTAGCACTAAAGATTTTTTGTTTCAAAATTGTAATACTTTTTTTTAGATAAATTAACTACCCAAATAATAAGAAAAATTGTGCAGCAAGTGGCCGAAATTGTGGTCAAAGTTAGCACTTTGAATAAATTATGATAATAGTAAAAACCTCCCATCAATGTACTCAAAGTGATTAATGTTGCTGCAAAACTTAATATCAACCATTTTTTTTGCTGATGATAAATCACTACTAATTGAGATAAAGGTGAGCGAACAAAATCTGCAAACATCCATGTAATCAATACGGAAGCGATTTGACCTGCCAAATGCCACTTCGACTTAAAAATCAACACAAATAAAAATTCACCCTTAAAAAAAAATGCAATCCATACAGGGAAAAACAAGACAACACACAATAATGCAATTTTGAATATCGGTTGAAATAAGGGTTGATGATTCCGGCTTCTTTCAGTTAATTGTTGAAAAAAAACTTGTGAAATTGAAGCTCC
>CAIQHW010000506.1 GCA_903871715.1 uncultured bacterium | reverse complement strand
ATCACAGTCATTAACAGTAAAAATCCAATGATAGATTGGTGATGCTGCTTTGATTTTTCTGGTTCGTAAGCAATAAAATATTTATAGCCTTCGGGCAACCCAAAAGCTAAAATAGGCAACACCAAATTAATCAACACCTGCAATTGTTTCCAAGTGCTGAAAATTTCAACAGTAAATTTTCGAGCAATGATAAAATCAGAAAAAACAAATAGCAAGGTAATCAAAGCTTGACCCACTAAAAGGTTTAGGCTTGCGCCTTTGATTGAATTGCTATCAAAAATTTTTTTAAAAAGTAGAATCATTTATTGGCTACAAAAATAAAATCAATTGTAAATTAAAACTTTGATTGTAGGTTACTAAAATGCTACCAATTTTAAGAATTTGTTAATCTGCGCTGCCATAGAGTTGTGTATTTTTGTGAGGTCATGAATGAATCGTTTGAAAAAGATATTACTTGGAATAGTGCCATCTACCTACATGGTGATGAACAAGAACGATTTGAAGAAACAGTAAAAATTATACCTCAAGATTGTTCTTCCTTATTAGATGTTGGTGCTGGTAATGGAGCATTCTTGAATTTTATTGAAAAAACCAAGTTAAATATTCAAACAAAAGGGGTTGAATACTCAATTGGTGGCATCAGGAATAAAGTTTGCCAAAGCGAAATCATTCAAGGTTCTATCCATGATTTGAAATTAGCTAATCAATCGTTTGATTGCGTTGCAGCATTAGAAGTAATTGAGCATTTGCCGGTTAGCATTTATGAAAAAGGTTTAACTGAGTTGGAAAGAGTAGCCAAAAACTATATTTTAATTTCAGTACCATATAAAGAAAACCGAGTGAATGTAACTTGCCCCAATTGTGCTTGTTCATTCAATCCTAATACCCATGTACGTTCGTTTGATGAAATGAAATTAAAAAATCTATTCATAGATTTTGAATTAGAATCGCTGCAAGCATTGGGTAATAAAAGAGAAATGTATTTTGGCAAGTACAGAAGATTAGCTAAATCATTGTTTGGCGATAAACGATTTCCTGCACATTGTGTTTGTCCGCTTTGTTTTTATAGTAAAAATGATGGCAACCATAATGTGAAATCAGAAAACAGTATTACAAAAATGACAAGTCCGAAAACTTACATTAAAATTATCAAAAAAATATTTTTCTATAATTCACCAAGATGGTTTATAGCTATTTATAAAAGGAAAAAACAATTATGAATTCTATAGTTTCTTTTTTTATTCGGGCTTTTGCAAGAATTTCGGGTAAACTTTCTTTTTTAGTTTATCAAATTGTATTTGCTAACATTGAGTTTAACCGAGGCGTAAGATTTGTAAGCTTTCCATCTGTTTTTGCAAGCAATTCATCTAAAATAATTTTAGAAGAAAATGTGGTGTTGAATTCTTTGAATTTTGGTTACCATTTAAATATGTATTCAAAAGTAAAATTACTTGCAGATGGTAAAAATTCAAAAATAAGTATAGGTAAAAATACTCGTTTGCATGGCTCGTGTATTCATGCACAAGGCGAAATAATCATTGGTGAAAATTGTCTGATAGCTGCTAATTGTCAAATCTTTGATTCCAATGCCCATGAACTTTCCATCACTAATCCTGCAAACAGAATAAACACCATTGATCAACCTAAAAAAATTGACATTGGTAACAATGTTTGGTTAGGCACAGGTTGTATAATTCTGCCTGGAACTAAAATTGGTAATGGAAGTGTTATCGCAGCAAATAGTGTGGTGAAAGGCGAAGTGCCAGCTAATTGTTTATTTGGAGGTAATCCTGCAAAACTTTTAAAGCAATATTAATGACACAAAAAAAAGTTTTGTTGGTATCTTATTCCTTTCCACCATCTAATGCACCTGCTGCTCAAAGGGCATTTTATTTTGCCAAATATCTTCCTGAAAACAATATTGAACTAAGTGTATTGACCACTTCAAAGAATATTTCTTCATTGGGTTATGGTAATTCAATGAATACCGAAGGAATGAAAATAATTGATACCGATTCAGCCATTCATTCTACCAACAGTACAAAAGTTCATCAAGCT
>CAIQHW010000505.1 GCA_903871715.1 uncultured bacterium | reverse complement strand
TTGCATGGTAATACATTGATACAGGTGTCGGATGCTTACACACTAATACCAACCATGCTTTACATCAGCCAATTAAAAGCACGAGAATTGCAACTAAGTATTATGAACAAAGTATTATTGGATGATAATGGCGATAGAGAAACGGCTATTTATTTTGGCTTGGGTACTCGAGTTGCTCATCCAAGTATTGATGCCATGATGCTTTATTTTAGAGTAGATTTTTTTCGGCTTAGTGTTGGGTTATCCTACGATTTTAATGTATCTGGATTACATTATACGACAAACTCTTTTGGTGGTCCTGAATTGGCTTTGCAGTATTTAATAAAATGCCCAAAAAGCAAAGAGACTGTTTATAACAAACACAAAAAAATATATTGCCCCAAGTTTTAAAACTGTTTTCATCATTACTTTTGCAAAATAATTAGCCAACAACAAACACAATTTATGAATAATCGCAAATTTTTTATTTACCTTTTATTGGCATCATCTGTGGTAGTTTCATCTTGCAAATCGTGCAAAAATAAATTTATGAAACACGATACTACCCAAGCTGATAGCACGGGCTCTGGTATTGATACTACTGCATTTAATGGCTTAAACGATACCACAAATAATTCGACCACTGCTGCAAATTCTTCGACACAAAATTCATCAGCAGCGAACAATGGTGTTGCATCCACTGGTACAACATCGGCTGCAAATACTGATGCAGGAACAGTTACGTCATCTTCATCTACTGGAAAAACAATGGTTCGCGATGTAGAAAAATCAAGCAATGCAAAATATTCAAATCGTCAACGTGTTGCATCTTACTCTATTTATGATGGCATTAACGACCAAGAAGAACGTTATGTAGTGCGTAAAGCCGAAGGTTATAATGATGCTTACTACATTGATGATTATAACGGAAGCAACAAATTTTATGAAGAGCATTATAAAAAAGCGTCTAAATTAGAAAAGCCTGAAGCCGAGTATATTGATAAATCAATTAATCTACCAACTTCTGCTTATGCAAGTGGACCAACGCAAAAAACGGCCGATTCACAACTTCCAAAAATAGCTGATGATGCACCAAAATCAGCACCAGAAAAGGTTGAAGGGTCTACTGGTACAATTGGAATAAGCAAAAAATCGTTGATAGAGCAAAGTAAAAAAGCAAAAGAGAAGAAATGATTTTCAAAATATTTTGAAAAAAAAGAGGTTTGAATTGGAATCCCTGTCTTTTTTGATTTACGCCTCAAAATGTTATTTCTAAAATCCCTATCGCATCAAAGTTACATCACCTTTTAATTTAATATCTTTCCTTCCAAAACATTTGGCATGTACATAAAAAATGTAAGTATCCAAGGGTTGTTGTTTGCCCTCCAATGTACCATCCCAGCCTACATTGATATCAGTTGTAGTAAATACTGCTTGCCCCCAACGGTTGTACACATCAAAGCGAACAAGGCTTTCTACATCTTCTGGGTTGATGATTTTAAATACATCATCTAAGCCATCACCGTTTGGTGAAAAAGCATTGGGTAATAAAATTACACCACATCGTGCCACTTTTATAAACACAGTATCGCTTGATGGGCAAATGCTATCATTGAAAATTGTGAGAATATAAAATTCGTTTTGAGTGGGTGAAACATTTATTGATGCTGAATTTGAAAGCAATGCTCCTGTTGAAGAATACCATTCATAATGAGTTTGCAAATTTGTTCCAATACTATTATTTGCAGTTAAATCGAAACTGCTGCCTAAATTAATTGTAGTATCTGTATATGCAATAGCTTTAATAAAATTGCTCAAAGCAATGTCTCCTGATTGCGAAATGCTGCAATTGTTTTTGTCGGTAATCGTAACTAAATAGCTGCCTTGAGGTAGATGGGTAGCTAAAGAATCTAATTGCGATGGAGTAGTATTCCATTCATAATGATACGGCGGTGTACCGCCACTCACCTTTGAAACACTTATCCAGCCTGCATTTGCATTGTTGCATGGATTATTTGACGAAGCAATAATTCCATTCATCAAAGCTGATGGTTGTGAAACCATAGCAGTGTCGCTGGTTTCACAACGATTGCTATCTGTTGCTGTAATAATATATTTTCCAGCAGGCACAAAAGTGGCTGTGGGCAAGTGTTGTGGCGGAATGGTATTCCATGTATAAGTATAAGGTGGTGTACCACCCCAAGCTGGAATTGCATTGATATAACCATCATTTTTTCCAAAACAACTTGCCCCAATAATTGTAGCAATGCCTACATGCAGCATTGGTGGCTGTGTTACAGTTACATTACCCACTTGTACACAATTGTTGCTATCGGTAATGTTGATCGTGTAATTGCCCATTGGTAAATTTGTAGCTGTCTGCAAATGCTGTGGTGGCGAACTGTTCCAAGAATATACAAGCGGCGGCTTACCATAATTTGGTGTAAGAACTGTGATGATGGCATCACTTTTTCCATAACAAGAAACTTCTTTTAGCACGATGGCATTTAAAGAATTTAATGGACCAGTTGGGGATGTAACCGTTGTAGATGCAGTAAAATAGGCGCATTGATGAGCATCTGTAATAGTAACGCCATAATTCCCTACTGGTAAATTTATCGCAGTTTGTGTTGTTTGAATCGGCGACGAGCTCCAACTGTAGCTGTATGGCGGTGTTCCGCCTGTTGGATTGGTGCAAGAAACCACTCCATCGTTGCCACTACTGCAAGTTAAATTTTTTATGGTAAATGCTGTAATGCCTGTTAATGCTAGTGGTTGAGTGATTGTGGTAGAAGACGTAACTGCCGGACAATTGTGTGCATCAGTTACAGATACGGTGTAAGTACCTGGCAATAAATTTACAGCCAATTGTGTGGTTTGAATTGGTGATGTATTCCACGTATAGGCGTATGGCGGTGTTCCGCCTGTTGGTGTGCTGCATGTTACACTTCCATTATGTCCGCCAAAACAAAACTCATTGGTAACTGTGGATGCGGTAATATTTGCGATTACCGAAGGTTGTATGATTAAAGTTGTATCAGTTAATGAACAATTATTTGAATCGCTAACTGTAATAGTATAGATGCCATAACTCAATCCTGTTGCGGCTTGTGTAGTTTGAATCGGAGATGTATTCCAACTAAAGTGATAAGGCAATGTGCCACCAGTTGGTGTAGTGCAAGTTGCCACTCCATTACTTCCACCATGGCATGACACTGGTGAAGTCATTGATGCTACTACGTTTGCTAATGCGTTTGGTTGTATTATTGTTGCTGAAGAATTTAAAGAACAACGGTTGGCATCTTTTACAATAACCGTGTAAGTGCCTATTGGCAAGCCAGTAGCGGTTTGTGTGGTTTGAATTGGTGAGGTGTTCCAGCTAAATGCATAAGGTGATGTACCACCAGTTGGATTTGAAACTGTTACACTTCCATTGCTCAAACCAAAACAAGTAACGTTTGAAACTACTGATGCTACTACATTTGAGAGTGCTGTAGGTTGTGTTACACTTGTTGAATCATACAATGCTGGGCAATGATTTGCGTCAGTAACTGTAACTGTGTAAGTGCCAGAAGGTAAGCCTGTAGCAGTTTGTACAGCTTGAACAGGTGATGTATTCCAATTGTAACTGTAAGGTAATGTGCCGCCTGTTGGCGTTGTAACGGTAACTTTTCCTTTTGAATATCCAAAACATGAATCATTCAAAATAGTTGATGCTACTACATTTGAAAGCGGTAGTGGCTGTGTTACAATTGTATTTGAAGTAAGTGTTGTACAATTATTTGAGTCCGTAACCGAAACCGTATAGGTGCCAACAGGCAAGCCTGTGGCAGTTTGTGTAGTTTGAACTGGTGATGTATTCCAACTAAAATGATAAGGTGCCGTGCCGCCACTTGGAGTTGTACAAGTTACTTTTCCATTTGAATATCCATAACAAGAATCATTTAAAAGCGTTGATGCTACTACATTTGAAAGCAAAGCTGGCTGTGTTACAATTGCTGATGAAGTCAAACTACAATTGTTTGAATCCTTCACAGTTACAGTATAAGTTCCTGCTGTTAAGCCTGTGGCGGTTTGTGTAGTTTGAACTGGCGATGTGTTCCAGCTAAAATGATATGGCGCTGTGCCACCAGTTGGGTTTGTAACTGTTGCAATACCGTTGTTGCCACCATTACACAATACATTTGAAGTAGTAGATGCAGTTACATTTGATAATGACGGTGGTTGCGTTATTGTAATGGAAGAAGTAAGCGAACATAGATGTGCATCTTTCACAATTACTGTGTATGTCCCTGCTGATAAACCTGTGGCAGTTTGTGTTGCTTGAACAGGCGATGTATTCCAACTATATGAATAAGGTGATGTGCCACCAGTTGGCGTACTCACTCCAACACTTCCATTGTTGCCTACATTACAAGACACATTGGATACTATTGATGCTACTACATTTGACAATGCCATTGGTTGTGTTACGATTGTTGAATCAGTTAATACAGCACAATGATGTGCATCACTAACTGTAACTGTATATGTGCCAAAAGGTAAGCCCGTAGCAGTTTGTGTAGTTTGTACTGGTGAGGTATTCCAACTATAACTATAAGGTGGTGTGCCACCAGTTGGTGTGGTTACTGTAACTTTTCCATTACTACTTCCAAAACATGAATCGTTGGAAAACGTTGATGCGATTACATTTGAAAGCCCAGTTGGTTGCGTAATTGAAGTAGAAGAAGTGAGCGAACAATTATTTGCATCTTTCACAACTACTGTGTAAGTGCCAATTGATAGGCCTGTGGCGGTTTGTGTAGTTTGAATGGGTGAGGTATTCCAACTATACGAATAAGGTGTTGTGCCGCCGCTCGGTGTGGTTACTGTAACTTTTCCAATCGTTCCTCCAAAGCAAGTATCATTCAAAAGCGTTGATGCAGTTACGTTTGACAATGCCGTTGGCTGAGTTACTACAGTAGAAGAAGTAAGCGAACAATTATTTGCATCTTTTACTGTAACCGTGTAAGTGCCAGCTGGTAAGGAGTTGGCGGTTTGTGTATTTTGAATAGGCAATGTATTCCAACTGTACGAATATGGGGTAGTGCCGCCAGTTGGAGTGGTTACTGTAACTTTTCCCTTTGCATAACCAAAACATGAATCGTTCAAAATCGTTGATGCTGTTACGTTTATAAGCTGTGTTGGTTGTGTTACAGAAGTTGTAGCTGTAACTGAAGGACAATTATTTGCATCGGTAACTGTAACCGTATAAGTGCCGGCTGCTAGATTTGAAACTGTTTGTGTATGCTGAATTGGCGATGTATTCCAACTATAAGAATATGGTAGTGTACCACCAGTTGGTGCTGTAGTTGTGATTTTTCCTTTGCTATAACCAAAACATGAATCGTTCAAAAGCGTTGTTGCTATTATAGTTGAAAGTGGTAATGGCTGTGTAACAATGGTGGAAGAAATTAACATGAAACATTCATTTGAATCCATGACAGATACGGTATAAGTGCCAGCAACTAATCCACTAATTGTTTGAGAATATTGGGGTGGTGTTGTATTCCATGAAAAACTGTAAGGCGGCTTACCACCAATTGGGGTGGTAACAGTAACCTTACCTTTTGCATAACCATAACAAGAATCATTTAAAATTGTTGATGCCACAACATTTGCTATTTGCAAAGGTTGGGTGATTTGAGCCGTGTCAGTTATTGAACAACCTTTTGCATCGGTAACTGTAACGGTGTAAGTGCCAGCTGATAAAGAACTTGCTGATTGATAATTTTGTGGTGGAGTTGTATTCCATGAATAAGTGTATGGTAATGTGCCGCCTGTAGGGGTTGTTACAGTTGCTTCACCATCAAAGCCGCCATAACAAGTTACAGGATAAACCATATAGGCATTAGGTGTTGAAAGTGCCGTCGGCTGTGTAATTTGAGCCGTGTCTGTTTTTGAACAACCTTTTGCATCAGTAACCGTTACCGTGTAAGTGCCAGCTGATAAAGTGTTTGCAGCTTGTGTATTTTGAATTGGCGTTGTGTTCCATGAATAATTATAAGGCGAAGTTCCACCGTTGGTTGCCGAAACTGTAGCAGTTCCATTCGTTCCACCAAAACAGGAAACTGGCGAAACCATTGATGCCACTATGTTTGCCAATGCGGATGGTTGTGTAATTAAAACTGTATCGCTCACCGAACAATTGTGTGCATCTTTAATGGTAGCGGTGTAAGTGCCAAAAGATAAATTGGTAGCAGTGGCTGAAGTCTGCACAGGTGTTGTGTTCCAGCTGATGGTATAAGGCGAAGTTCCACCGTTGGTTGCCGAAACTGTAGCAGTTCCATTCGTTCCACCAAAACAGGAAACTGGCGAAACCATTGATGCCACTATGTTTGCCAATGCCGATGGTTGTGTTATCGTATCATTTTTTGAAATAGAGCAACTTCCTTTTGAAACAGTAACAGTATAAATTCCAGCGGCTAAGTTTGTAATGCTGGCAGTGTGTTGAATTGGAATTGTATTCCATGAATAACTGAAATTGCCTGTGCCTACTGCATTTGCAGTGGCAACACCAGTAGTTAAACCATGACACAAAATATTTGTAGCCGAAGTTGAAACACTGAAATTTGAATTTACAGTAATGACCACTGTGTCATTTTTTATGCAAGAATTTGCTCCCGTTGCAGTTACAATATAAGTTGTAGTAACAGTTGGCGTTGCTACAGGATTGGCTATGGTGGCGTTGTTCAAGCTTGTGGTTGGATTCCAAGAAAAAGTAAATGGCGAATTTGTGCCCATTGCTGTAGCATTTAATTGCACTGAATTTCCAGCACAAATTGATGTGTCTCTGCCAGCATTTACAATCATTGTTGGCACAGTTACCACCACATTAGCTGTGTTGGCTGGGCAGTTTCCGCTAACCACACTAACCGTGTAAGTAGTAGTGTTATTGGGGGTTGCCACAGGGTTGGCGATTAAAGAATTACTCAACCCACTTGTTGGTGTCCACGAATAATTTACGTTAGTTGCCACCAAGCAAATATTGAAACGAATATTTGGTCGTAGTGTACTGATCAAATTTGCCGCCATCGAACAGCCACTTCCACTGTTTAAATAATTATAAGAAACTGATGTAAACGCAGTATTGGTATAGTTTACAAAGTCGTAGTTGGTTGCAGAAGCATTATCGTAACAAATTTCAACAATCAAGTTTGATGCACCATCCCACGAGTAGGGGGTGTTTAAAACAAAATTGTTCCAAGCTCCAGCTACTGTGCTAATGCCTGAACCAGTTGTAAATACTGTGGTTAAGCCTGTTTGCCAAGATGCTGATAAATTGGTTAAAGCAGTGCATCCAATTTTTATAGTGAAATTATTATAAGGTTGTGTGCTGCCTTTGGAAGCCACGTACAGAGCCAGTTCGCGTATAGTGCCACCAGTTATTCCTGCAGTGTTTAATTCCGATTTTAAATATAAAAGTTGTGTTCGCGCATCAGAATAAAACCCTACAAAAGGATAATAAATGGTAGATACACCATTGCCAACAACATAACTTGTGCCGATTGAACATGCACTGGCAGCCGCTCCGCAGGTGGGTGAAGGAATGGTTGCTAAAAGTTGTGATGTGCCACCAGAGCAAATTGTTGCAGGTGTTGCTGTAGCTGTGGGTATTGGTGATGATGGGTTCACTTTAATTTGTACACTGTCTTTTGCCGAACAGCCTGCAGCACTTACTGTGATGGTGTAAAATGTGCTAGAAGTAGGTGTGGCTGTGGGATTTGAGCAATTGTTGCACGATAAAGTAGCTGATGGCGACCAAGAATAAGTGTAACTTCCACTTGGCGAAACCACTGCTAACAAAGGTTTTGAGCCATTTACACACACTGAATCATTTAACCCTGCATCTACTAAAAATGGCGCAATGACTACAATAGTTTTTGTAAAAGGTAAAGATATGCAGCCTGAAATACTTGTATCAACAAGGGTTACAGTAAATGTGCCAGTAGTGGAAAATAAATGTGTTGGATTTTTTAAGTGCGAAATATTGGCTGCGCCACTTCCAACATCACCAAAATTCCAATAATAATGTTTGATAGAATCAACTGATGTTGCTACTGAAGAATTGGTGAATGCAATTGACGATCCTAAACAAATTGTATCTTTTGAATTAAAATTAGCTTGCAAATTATTTACAACAACAGTTACCGAAGCACTTGACGAATTGCATGTACCAGAAGATGCTGTAACAGTAAAGGTTGTTGTTGTTAAGATTGTTGCAGTTGGATTGGAAATATTGGCATTGTTTAATGGTGCAGATGGTATCCAACTATAAGTCATTCCAGTTGATGGCGGCAAACAAATTCCAAATTTAACATCTGGTCGAAGAGTAGTTGGTGCATATAAGGAAGCCATTGTGCAACCATGTACGCCATCATCTTCATAATAAAGAACTGAATTAAATGCTGTATTCGTTGCCCATACATTGTCATAAAAACTCCAGTTGCCTGAGGTATTATCGTAGCAAATTTCAACAATTAAATTTGAAACGCCATCCCAACTATAATCATTTGTAAAATTGTAGGTGTTCCAGCTATTTGCAGTGGTGCTAATGTTTGCAGAAAAAACATTAGTTAGGCCAGTTTGCCAGTTTGAAAGTGATGTGAGCGCAGTGC
Organism: uncultured bacterium; assembly: GCA_903871715.1. Taxonomy (GTDB): domain Bacteria; phylum Bacteroidota; class Bacteroidia; order Chitinophagales; family CAIODY01; genus CAIODY01. The sequence continues at coordinate 5,454 of CAIQHW010000505.1, read as the reverse complement.
AACCAATTTTAATGTTAAAATTGGTGAATTGTTTCGTGCTATTTTTAGTTTTAACTCTTAATGCCAAAGAATTAATTACACCTCCATTAATACCTGCAGCATTTAATTCTGATTTTAAAAAAAGCAATTGTGTTCTACCGTCTTCATAGTATTGCAAATATGGGTAAGTTGCAGTAGCTGCACCAGTTCCAGTACCAATAAGATTAGTTGATGAGTTGGCACAACTGCCATTATAACTGCCACAAATTACTGGGTAAGAATTGGTAGTTAGTTGGACTTGGCTATTTGCGCAAGTTGTTGTAGGCGATGCTTGTGCAGCAATTGTTAAAGAAGGAGAAGCAACATTTACAACAATGGTATCAGTTTGTGAACAACCATTTGGAAAATAATTCGTGGTAAAGTAATATGTAGTTGTGGTGGTTAAATTAGGAGTGGTTGTGTTTTTGCATGTTGCACAATTTAATCCAATTGAAGGTGACCAAGAGTAAGAATAGCTTCCAGTTGAAGCAACTATAGGAGTTACGGTGCCATGCAGTAAAGCTTTTGTGTTATAACAAACAGTGGTATCAACGCCAGCATTCACGGCAATATTTGGTTTGATGTAAATTGTTTTTTTTGCTGTATCTGATACACAACTAATGTTTGACTTCACTATTAATGATACAGTGTAATGTCCTGATGATTGATAAGTATGCGTTGGGTTTTGTGAAGTGCTTGTGTTGTTGCTGCCGCTACCTACATCACCAAAATTCCATTGCCAATTATTAATGTAAGTCCCAATTGTTTTTGAGTAAGAAGAATCTATAAACTGCAGTGTACTTTTTGCACAAAATGTATCGGGGCGAATAAAATTTGCGACTGGTTTTGGAAGTGGCGTGATATAAGTTGTCAAACTATCTTTACAACCATAGCCTGTGTAAGGTGTAAGAATAACTGTTATTTTTTTGGGTAGGGCAGGTGCAGTAATAGTAATGTTTTGTGTTGTCCCTAAAGAATGATAAAGCGAATCGTGCCAAGCATAAGATTGATAACCTGGCGGCGCACTTAGTGGAACTGTGCTTGCTCCTGGGCAATAGCCATTCGTGATTTGAAATACACCACATTGAACATCCACATAAGCATAACCAAAATGACCGCAGCTGCTACATCCACCCAAAGTACAATCAGCGGTCGTAAATTGAAGATAAACGGTTTTACCTGCCAAGCCAGATAAATTTAATGTTCGAGTTACCCAAGGCTGATACCAAACACTATAGTCTAAATAACCATCTGGTGTATTTGATAATGAAAAACCTGGCAAACTTGAAGTAGCTACAAAAGGTTGTGGCAAGCATGAAATAGGTAAATTTGTGGCAGAATCAAACGCCTCAACATTGAATCGTGGTTGTTGATAGGATTGATGAGGTGTTCCACTATTTGTACCATCATCTAAAACTACAGCGTAGCTATATAACACACTGTAAAAACTATTTGATGATGGAATTCTAATTTTGTATCTCACTCTTTCAGCCGAATCGCCCACATTATCATTGCCCAGCTTAATCGAATAGCCACCGCCTGTTGGGCATAGCATAGGAAAATTTCCATAACGGTCGTTGCCACTTGCAGCAGATGTTATAACATGCCTTCCTGCAATTGGTCCACCAGAATTAGTTACCGAAATAAAATTGATACCGCCAGCATCGTACGTGTTGCCAATATAACATGTCCAGTTGGATAAATTGCCATTTTCAAAATCAATATTACTGGGGCATACAACGCCCTGCCCAAATGATTTTGCAAAAAATAAAACGAGCAGCAAGAAAAAAAATGTAGTTCTTTTTATCATCATTTTTTATCGAAAAACTTCAAGGTTGTTTGGCGTAAAATTAATCAATAAAAGGCTTTTACCCAATAGGTTGTGTAAAGTGTATTTTAACATTTTGCGGTTGAATGCGAATCATTTTTTGTGCTGTTTTTAAAATTGGTACAATGCATTTGTTTACCAACAATCATTTGTTTTGGATGCCATTTTTTTAAAATTGCCATCTTTTACCACTTATCAACACTCTTTGAAATGAGCCATCAACAAGGATTTAAGAATGTGGATAAATTTTTTGTGGAATTTACTTGACAATTAATGGGAGAAAGTGGATGTTTGTGGAAATTAATGGCAAAAAAGATAAGCACATATAATCCTACTAACATCTACGAAGAGTTTGAATGCTCGATGGATGAAAAGTTTCGTGTGCTGTTGCCAGCCGCTTTGAAAAAACAAATTGATGAGCAGGCAGAAAATACTTTCAAAATTTTAAGAGGCAGCCACAAAAATTTAATCGTGTTTCCATTACACGATTGGAATGAATTCAGCAAAAAATTAAACGCATTAAACAAGCAAAATCCACGAGTAGCAAAAGCCGTTCGTCAGTTTACAAGTGGCTTAACCACAGTGGTTTTGGATGCTGGCGGCAGATTATTATTGCCCAAAAATTTGTGTGAAGAAAAAGGTGTAAAAAAAGATATTGTTATCAACGGTATGGGCAACTCGTTTGAAATTTGGGAGAAGAAAGAATACATGAAAGCGTTGAAAGAAAACGAACCCGAAAGTTTGCAATTGATTGATGAAATAATTGGTGGAATGGATGTTTCAAACCAAGAAAATTGATGTACCACATTCCAGTGATGTTGCCACAATGTTTGGATGGGCTGATGATTAAACCCGATGGAACGTATGTGGATGCTACGTTTGGCGGCGGCGGACATGCAAAAGCGATTTTAGAAAAACTGAATGATAAAGGTTCTTTGATAGTGTTCGACCAAGATGAAGATGCTCAAAAAAATGTGCCCAATGATGACAGAATAATTTTTGTGGCGCAAAATTTTAGGCATTTAGAAAGGTTTTTAAAATTTCATGAAGCCGAAAATGTCGATGGAATTTTAGCCGATTTTGGTGTATCATCACATCAGTTTGATGTGGCTGAACGTGGCTTTAGTATTCGATTTGATGGTCCATTAGATATGCGAATGAATCAACAAGAAAAAAATACGGCGGCAAAAATTATCAACACTTATGATGAAGCCAATTTGCAAAAAATGTTTAGCCAATATGGCGAAATTATCAACAGCAAAACTTTGGCACAAACGATTATTCAACAACGTTCTTTAAAAAAAATTGAAACTACGATGCAACTGCGAAATGCGATTGCAGGCTGTGTTCGAGGCAAAGAGTATCAATATTTGGCGCAAGTTTTTCAAGCATTGCGCATTGAAGTGAATGATGAAATGAATGCGTTGAAAGATTTTTTAGAACAATCATTACGTTGTTTAAAAATTGGCGGCAGATTGGTGACGCTCACTTATCATTCGCTGGAAGATAGACCAGTAAAGGATTTTATGAAGCATGGCAATTTTAGCGGCGAACAACAGAAAGATGATTTTGGGAATATTTTTCGCCCATTCAAATTGATTACAAAAAAACCAGTGGAAGCAACAGAAGAAGAATTGAAATTAAATCCGAGAAGCAGAAGTGCGAAATTGAGAGTGGCGGAAAAATTAGTGAATGAGGAAATTAGAAGATGAGAAAATGAATTGCTCAATGACTTAATTGCTCGATGGTTGAAATATAGTGTGGTAGAGGCATTCAGTAAGAAACTATTTTGAAGTTTGTACAAAAACTGAAATAGATTCTTCCTGAATGACAAAAAATGGGAATCAGTTTTAATCATAAAAATCAGCGTCATCAACGTTCTATCAAAACAAAAAAATGAAACCAACATTTGATTTAAAGGAACAATTAACGGCTGAAAGTTTGATGAAGCATCTGCCTTTCGTTTTGTTTTTGTTTGCGTTGGGCATTGTTTATATCTATAATAGTCATTTGGCGGAAGACAGAATCAGAGAGATTAACAAAGTGAATTTGGAGCTGAAAGAATTGAAGTGGGAATATCTGAATACGAAAAATGATTTGGAGTTGCGAAGTATGCAAACGCAGGTGGCATCATTAGTTGACTCGATGGGCTTGCACGAATTAACTGCGCCGCCGATGAAAATTAGAGTGCACATAAAAGAGTGAATATCAAGAAAGATATATCGTGGAGGGTGTATTTAAGTTACATTGGTTTGGTGTTGTTTGTGGCAGCATTGATTGCCAAAATTTTTGTTACACAACAGATGCAAGGCAAGTATTGGCGCAGCTTGGCAGATAGTTTAACGACCGATTATAAAGTGATTGAAGCCGACCGTGGAAATATTTATAGCGAAGATGGACGACTGTTGGCTACTTCGTTGCCGTTCTTTGAAATACGCATGGATACACATGCAGAGCTTATTACAGACGATTTGTTTAACGATAATGTGGATGCATTGGCTGCAAAATTGCAACAATTATTTCAAGATAAATCGAAAGAAGAATATCGTAGAATGCTGGTACAAGGCTGGAAAAACGAAGAAAGATATTTGTTGCTACACCGAAAAGTTTCTTACACCGATTTGTTGCAAGTGCGCAAATTTCCCATTTTTAATTTGGGGAAATATAAAGGCGGATTGATTGCGGTGCAAGAATATAAACGTGTGAATCCCTTTAGCGACTTGGCTTTGCGCACCATTGGCATCAGCCGTGAGGGCGCACAAAAAGTTGGATTGGAAGCGCATTTTGATACTTTTTTAAAAGGTTACAATGGCAGACAATTGATGCAACGCATTGCCGGCAACACTTGGATTCCGCTCACAGATGAAAACGCTACTGAGCCGCTAAATGGAAAAGATGTGATTACCACTATTGATATGGGTTTGCAAGATGTGGCTGAAAGAGCGTTGCTGAACACGTTGGTAAAAAATCAAGCCGAGCATGGCAGTGTGATTTTGATGGAAGTGAAAACTGGCAAAATTAGAGCCATGGCTAATTTGGGGCATACTGGATCAGATGAACCTTACACCGAAAGTTTGAATTATGCCATCAGCGAAGCTATTGAACCGGGTTCAACTTTTAAAATGGCAAGCTGCGCAGCCCTTTTAGAATCGGGGCTTGCCGACACTTCATCGGTTGTTGATTTAGAAGGCGGACACAAAGTTTATGGCAAGCAAGTGATGAAAGACCATGAATTGGCGGTGAGCCGAGCATCGTTAAAAACTTGTTTTGCGATTTCATCCAATGTGGGCATTTCAAAATTTGCTTACAATGCTTTTAATGATAAACAAGAAATGTACACCAACTATTTAAAACAATTTGGGCTTACACAAAAAACAGGAATTGATTTAGATGGCGAAGCAAATCCTGATGTGAAGGAAGCTACATCAAAGCGCTGGAACAAAGTAGTGTCGCTGCCTTGGATGAGTGTCGGCTACGAAGAAAGAATCACTCCATTGCAAACTTTGTGTTGGTATAATTCAATTGCAAATGATGGAAAAAGAATGAAACCATTTTTAGTTTCAAAAGTTACGGAGTACGGAAAAGTGGTTAAACAATTTAATCCAACA
>CAIQHW010000504.1 GCA_903871715.1 uncultured bacterium | reverse complement strand
ATAGAAAATATTTGTAACAACGAAGAAAAAACAGCATCAAAAAGATTAATCAAGCAGCGCAGAAAAAGGTGAAGTCATTAGATAACCCAACTAACTAAAAGACGCTTCATCAGCGGCTTTTAGTTAGTTTATGATGTCGGTACCAAAATACTTGTGCAATACTTTCGGCAATTTAATGCCATCTGTCGTTTGGTTATTTTCTAATAACGAAGCAACAATACGTGGCAATGCTAAAGCACTACCATTTAACGAATGAGCCAACTGCATTTTACCATTTGCATCTTTAAATCTGCATTTCATTCGGTTGGTTTGAAAACTCTCAAAGCAGCTGGTAGAGCTAACTTCGAGCCAACGTTTTTGTGCAGCACTCCATACTTCAAAATCGAAAGTAAGCGCCGATGCAAAGCTCATATCGCCACCACACAGTCTTAAAATACGATAAGGCAATTCTAATTCTAGCAGTAAATTCTCCACATGCTTCACCATCGTATCAAGGGTTTTATAACTTTTTTCAGGATGTTCGATTTGCACAATTTCTACTTTATCAAATTGATGCAAACGATTTAATCCACGAACATCTTTGCCATAGCTGCCAGCTTCACGGCGAAAGCATGGTGTGTATGCTGTCATCTTAATTGGAAAATCTTCTTCCTTTAAAATTGTATCTCTGTAAATATTCGTTACAGGTACTTCGGCAGTAGGAATCAAATAAAAATCATCAACAGTAGCATGATACATTTGCCCTTCTTTATCGGGCAATTGCCCAGTGCCATAGCCACTTGCAGCATTCACCATTAATGGTGGAATCACTTCGTTGTAGCCTGCTTCAATGGCTTTATCTAAAAAATAAGCAATCAAAGCACGTTGCAATTTCGCACCTTTTCCTTTATAAACTGGGAAACCTGCACCTGTTAATTTTACACCTAATTCAAAATCAATCAAATTGTATTTGGTGGTTAATTCCCAATGTGGCAAAGCATCATTGGGCAAAGTAGGTATTTCTTTTACCTGAAAAACTACTTCATTTTCTTCGGGTGTTTTTCCGATGGGAACTGATTGGTGTGGCAAATTCGGCAAGCGAACTAATAAATCGTGTTGTGTTTGTTCGGTGCTTTCTAATTCTATTTTCAATTGTTCCGATTGTTTTTTCCAATCGGCTACTTGCAATTTTATTTGTTCAGCCTCTTCCTTTTTTCCTGCTTGCATCAAGCCGCCAATCTGCTTGGCTGCTGCGTTTTGTTGTGCTAAAAGATTATCATTTTGCAATTGAATTTGGCGGCGTTTTTCATCCATCGCCAATATTTCAGCTACCAATTGTATATCGGCAAAATGTTTTTTACGCAAACCTTCTTTCACTTTTTCAGTTTCGCTGCGCAATAAGTTTAGTGTAAGCATTTTGTAATTTTTTTGAGGCGCAAAAGTAGGAAAAGGAAATCGTTAATCTTATTCCACTTTCAAAAAATGCTTGAAAGTGGCTACCACAATGCATTTTAATCCTCAATAATTTCAACCTTTGTCATCACATCACCTTGTGTAATTTGAGGAATTACTTCCAATCCATCAACCACTTTACCAAAGCAAGTATGTTTTCTATCTAAGTGGGCAGTGTTTTTGCGGCTGTGGCAAATAAAGAATTGCGAACCGCCAGTATTCAATCCACGATGTGCCATACTTAAAACACCTGTATCGTGAAATTGATTATTGCCAGTTAATTCGCAGGGAATAGAATAGCCTGGTCCACCAGCACCAGTGCCATCTGGGCATCCACCTTGAATCACAAAATCATTGATAACGCGATGAAAAGTTAATCCATCATAATAGCCCGATTTTGCTAGTTTAACAAAATTAGCTACGGTTTGCGGTGCATCTTTTTCATAAAAATCAACAGTCATATTGCCTTTAGCAGTGTGAATTATTCCTTTCATTTTTTTATTTTTTTGCAAAGATAAAAGAATGAAAAGAAAAAAAACGGAAGCGGCGAAAGTGTTTTAATTTTTTAAAAAAAAATATTTGCTTTTCCAACGTAAAGCTGGTAATTCGATAAAGTGATAAGATAAAATTGCCACAGGAAAAGTGCATAAAATAGAAAGTGCCACCATGCCATAAATGCTGATGTGTGCTGATGTGT
>CAIQHW010000503.1 GCA_903871715.1 uncultured bacterium | reverse complement strand
TTAATTCGTCCGTTGGTAACCGAAAAAATGACAAAGTTGAGCGAAACAGCTCATCGTTATGGTTTTATCGTGAACAAAGAAGCCAACAAATTGCAAATTAAAGATGCTGTTGAAAAAATGTACAATGTTACAGTTTCTGCAGTAAACACGGCTATCATTCCAGGTAAAACTAAAACACGAAATACTAAAAAAGGTGTAGTAGTAGGAGGGAAGCCATCGTATAAAAAAGCGATTGTAACCGTAGCCAAAACTGATAATATTGATTTTTACGGCAACGTATAATTTGAACTGAAACAAAAACAATAACAATTAAAAATACATTAAGCCATGTCGCTTAAAAAATATAAACCAATTACAGCCGGCACTCGTCATCGCATAGGAAATACTTATGCTGAAGTTACCGTAACTAAATCTGCTCCTGAAAAATCTTTAACCGAGTTTATTTCTAAAACTGGTGGAAGAAACTTTCAAGGTCGTAGAACCATGCGTTATATCGGCGGTGGACATAAAAAATTGTATCGCATCATCGATTTCAAAAGATTAAATCATGGTGTGCCTGCTATCGTTCAAACAATTGAGTACGATCCTAATCGTTCGGCTTTTATTGCTTTATTAAATTATAAAGATGGTAGCAAATCATACATTTTGGCTCCTGAAGGATTAAAAGTAGGTGCTAGAGTAATGAGTGGTGATACCGCTTCGCCTGAAGTTGGTCATTCGATGAAAATTAAAAATATTCCATTAGGAACTATTATTCATAATATCGAATTGCAACCGGGTAAAGGTGGAGCAATTGCACGAAGTGCTGGCACTTATGCGCAATTAGCAGCAAAAGATACACGTTATGCAACCATTAAATTGCCAAGCGGTGAAACACGAATGATTTTGATGGATTGTCAAGCAACTATTGGAGCTACATCTAACCCCGACCACAACTTGCAACAAATGGGTAAAGCAGGTAGAAATCGTTGGAGAGGTATTAAACCAAGAAACAGAGCGGTAGCGATGAATCCAGTTGATCATCCAATGGGTGGTGGCGAAGGTAAAGCTTCAGGTGGTCATCCACGTTCAAGAACAAGCATTAAAGCGAAAGGATATAAAACTCGTGCGCCTAAAAACCCAACGAATCGTTTTATTATCACTCGTAGAAATGGTAAAAAATTAGCAGTATAATTTCATTTAAAATCAAACAGTTAACTTGCTTCTATTCAAAAAGAAGTTCAATAACAAAAAACAAATAAACACATGGCACGTTCAGTAAAAAAAGGACCTTATGTTGACCACAATTTGCAAGGCAAAGTGGATAAGATGAATGTAGAAGGCGCAAAGAAAGCAGTCATTAAAACTTGGAGTAGAAGAAGTATGATTACTCCCGATTTCATTGGTCATACATTTGCAGTTCATAATGGTAACAAGTTTATACCAGTTTATGTAACTGAAATGATGGTAGGACACAAATTAGGTGAATTTTCACCTACTCGTAACTTTAAAAGTCACGCAGCAGGAAACAAATAATAATTAGTTGAAACTAATAACGATTAACTAAAAAGAAAATGGAAGCAGTAGCAAAATTAAGAAATCAACCTACATCAACTCGTAAAATGCGATTGATTGCAGATATGATTCGTGGTAAACAAGTTGAACAAGCTTTAGGATTGTTGCAATTTAGCAAGAAACATCCTTCTAATCCAATGC
>CAIQHW010000502.1 GCA_903871715.1 uncultured bacterium | reverse complement strand
TGAAACTGGAATATCTTGCACACCAGTTTGATAATTATAATGCCCTTCGTTTACCACCACCACTTGGTGAAGATATTGTTGCGCAAAGCTGCAAACCACTGTTGTGGCTGCCATGACAAATGTAAGTAATGTTTTTTTCATGCTTAATTGTTGTTTGTTTTATTGTTTAGTAAAATATTTTTCTGCAAAAAATTATTTCAAAAAAATAAAAAGTGGAAGAAATGACAACACAATTTGTGCTACATGGCTCTCTAACTTTTCGTCCCGAAAGTTTTTGAAATAAATAATTCTGTTGGCAGGTCTTCTGACTTAAGATGTTCTGCATCGCCTTCCCATTCTATGTTTACGAACAGTGGCTTTAGTTTTTTGCAAATGATAAACTTGCATTTATCACCATCTTTTACAGCACCGGGCAGTGTTGTCGAATTACACGACATTCCCTTTTAATGAATTTTGAAAAACTATTTTTTCCAATTCAACCAAAGAACTAATGCAAAAGTAAAAGCAGAATTGGCAAACAAAAACTTTTGGGGAACTATTTTTTAAAACTATTGTGTGCCTTTTTTGTTTGAAATAATAGTTTAGTAACAAAATTTTGTTTCTAAATAGTTGCGATTGCGCAACTCGTTTTTCTATATTTGGCTTCTCATTTTTTATCACTAAAAAAATCCAAAAAATTCGATGGGAATTGTAAAAGAAAAGTTTAGAAGTGTTGCTACACCAATGGCTGATGAAGTAAAAAACATCATCAAAGAACATGGCGAAAAACAATTAGATACTGTAACTATATCGCAAGCCTATGGCGGCATGAGAGATATTATGAGCATGGTGGTGGAAACTTCTTTGCTCGACCCAATTGAAGGAATTCGTTTTCGTGGCTATTCTATTCCCGAGTTGCATGAAAAATTGCCACGAGCAGAAGGCAGTACTGAACCTTTGCCCGAAGGAATTTTTTATTTGATGCTAACAGGCGAATTACCAACCAAAGAAATTACGACACATTTAAGTACCGTTTTTGCAAAACGAAGTGTAGTACCAAAACACGTTTTTGATGTGTTGGATTCATTGCCAATTGCTACGCATCCTATGACGCAATTTACCACTGCTATCATGGCTATGCAAACTGAATCTTTGTTTGCAAAGGCTTATAGAAAGGGGATGAACAAAAAAGATTATTGGGATTACGCTTTTGAAGATTCTATGAATTTAATTGCTCGTTTGCCACGAGTAGCAGCCTATATCTATCGCCGAACTTACAAAGGCGGTGTACATATTGAACCGGATCATTATCTAGATTGGGGCGCCAACTTCGCTCACATGCTGGGTTTCGAGCAAAATGAATTTCATTGGTTAATGCATTTATATTTAACTATTCATGCCGACCATGAAGGCGGAAATTTATCGGCACATACCGTACACTGTGTTGGTAGCGGACTTTCAGACCCTTATCTTGCATTTGCCGCAGGCATGAATGCATTGGCTGGACCGCTGCATGGATTAGCCAATCAAGAAGTAATTCGTTGGATACAAAACATGCAAACTGAGTTGGGTGGCGGTGTGCCAACCAAAGAACAAATCACCGATTATGTAAATAAAACGATGGCAGAAGGCAAAGTAATACCGGGTTATGGGCATGCAGTTTTGCGAAGAACCGACCCACGATTTACTGCTCAAATGGACTTTGCTAAAAAATATATGCCGCATGACGAGTTGGTAAATATTGTTTGGGCTTTGTATGAGGTGGTGCCTGAAATTTTAGGAAGCAAAGGAAAAATAAAAAATCCGTGGCCCAATGTGGATGCCCATTCTGGTGCATTGTTAGTGCATTATGGTTTGGTTGAAAATGATTTCTATACTGTATTATTTGGCGTTAGTAGAGCATTAGGAGTATTGGCTCAACTTTGCTGGAGCAGAGCTTTAAGCCTACCTTTGGAGCGACCAAAATCTGTAACTACTGCTTGGATAAAAGAATTTATTGCTACTAACAAAGCATAATAGTTTCGCCAGCTTTTCGTTTTAAGCAATGCAAAAAAGTTTGTAAATTGCTTACAATTTTACCACATGAAATTTGTAAAATATTTTGTAATTCCTTTATTGATGCTGCTTTGCAAGCCTTTGTGGGCAACGCATAATCGTGCTGGTGAAATTACTTATCGGCACATTATCAATAACACTTATGAAGTAAACATTACCACATACACCAAAATACCAACCTATGCTTTGCGACCTTTTTTAAGCATCAGTTGGGGTGATGGAACAAGCGATATAATTGCCAAATCAGACTCTACAAAAATTTGCGACTCTATTATTTTAAGCCACTACATTTTTCAACATACTTATCCAGGACCAGGCGATTTTTTGTTGTGTATGACAGATCCTAACCGAATTGCCAGCATTTGTAACATTTACAATTCAGTCAATGTACCATTTAGTTTAGAAACAGAAATCAAAGTACCCGATCCACAATTTCTGCCATATAATAACAGTGTGGTATTTTTAAATTCCCCCATCACGTTTGCTCATCCTGGTATTGCGTATCGCTATAATGCCAATGCTTTTGATATAGATGGAGATAGTTTAGATTTTCAATTAGAAATTCCGCACATGGGTTGCGACTCAGCTTTGAATGCCTCTTTATACAATTTTCCAACTGGACTAACATTAGATAGAATTACAGGCGAAATTCACTGGATACCACCCAATGAATGTTGCACTTACAACATTGCATTTTATGTTCGTGAATATCGAAAATTGCTTAATGGTACTATAGTTTATTTGGGTAAAACACTACGCGATATGCAAATTATTTTAACCTGCAACAATGACCATCCGCCAGTGATTACTGATATTCCACGAAAATGTGCATGGGCAGGAAATTTAATCACACAAACTATACAAACCAATGATATAGATGCTTGGCAACTTATTCGTTTCACCGCCAATGGCGCACCGTTTACAAATGCTGTGGTACATCCTGCATCTTTCGCCACTACAGCCCCAAGTATAAGTGTTAAAGGCATTTTCACTTGGCAAACCGATTGTAATGATTTGCGTCCACAATTTTATCAAGTTGTTTTCAATGCCGTAGATTCAACCGTGGGATTGGGCAGCTGTAGCAATTATTCGTTGAGCGATAATTTTGCTTGGCAAATATTCTTGATTGCACCACCGCCGCAAAACACAGCTGCAATGCAGGTTCAGCAGCATGTACATGTAACTTGGCAATCACCATATAGTTGTGCTGGTTCACCTGATTTTAAATGTTTTTCGGTGTGGCGCAAAATTAGTTGTGATACTTTAACAATTGATTCGTGTGAGCAAGGATTAAGCGGAACAGCTTATACACTGCTGGCTACCAACGTTTTCAACTATTTTTATGATGATTATAATGTGGTTCGTGGCGAAACTTATTCTTATCGAATCGTTGCAGAGTTTACTGAATTTTCTCCAAGTCATCAACCTTACAACGCCTTTAGTGGTGCGCCTTCACAGCAGGCTTGTATTTTAATGAAACAAGATGTACCTGTGCTTTTTAATGTGAGCGTTGATTCTACTAATCAGTCCACTGGCGAAATGTTTGTGCGTTGGGTAAAACCTTATTTTATTGATTTAGATACCACTTTACATTCGCCCAATTATAAGTTTGAATTGTATGAAGGAACAAGCAGCAACAACATTTCTAACCTCATCAGTACCAAAACTTTTAGCGCATTTTATCAAATCAATCATTTGATTGACACTTCTTTTTTACAAACGAATATTGATACAAAATTGACGCAACATTTTTACAAAATAAAATTCTACTCCAATAATTTTGTTGATACCGTTGGCAACAGCGACCCTGCATCATCGCTCTATTTGCAAGGATTTGGGGATAACAAAAAAGTGATTTTAAAATGGAATGCCAT
>CAIQHW010000501.1 GCA_903871715.1 uncultured bacterium | reverse complement strand
GGCAAAGGAAAAAGATAATTCTGCTATTTTTTTCAAAAACTTATTTCATTGCATTTTGTTATGGTTAAAAATTGCTCAATGGCAATTACATTTGCAAACTAAAAAAAAAACGAAAAAAATATGTATCCAGCAGAAATTGTAAACCCTATGAAAGCCGAAATGACTTCGGTAGGTTTTGAAGAATTATTAACCCCACAAAAAGTAGATGAAGTATTAAATAAACCAGGTACCACTTTGTTATTTATCAATTCAGTATGTGGTTGCTCGGCTGGCACAGCCCGCCCAGGTGTACGTATGGCTATTAATCATAGCAAACGCCCGAATAATTTAACCACTGTATTTGCAGGTTTTGATGTAGATTCAACTAAGCAAGCCCGAAGTTATACCTTGCCTTATCCGCCATCATCGCCTTGTATTGCCTTGTTTAAAGATGGGGAGTTGGTTCATTTTATCGAACGCCATCACATCGAAGGCAGAAGTGCCGAAATGATTGCCCAAAATTTGGTGGGTGCTTTTGAGCAGTATTGCTAATCGAGATTTAATTAAAAGCCGCTCTCAAAGCGGCTTTTGCATTTTATCTATAAATAAATTGAGGGCTTGTTTTTTTTTGGCATCAAATTCATAACTGATGCAATGGTAAAAATAATCTTGCCAATCTATTTCACTTTTTTCTTTTTGCAAAATAGCAATCAAATCACTTCGCTTTTCAATGCCCACTTTTAAAGAGGCATTAAATTGATGCTGCCAATTGCTTGCTAAATGAGGCTTTGCCACCCATACTGCAAATGCAAAAGGTAAATTGGTCATCGTGTTCCAAGCTGTTGCTAAATCGTATTGAAACTGAATTTTGTGGAACAATGGAAAAGTTTTATCGCCAATCAACAAAGCAGCATCACCATTTTTAATTTTACTTTCGATACTTTCGGTGGCTGCCAGCAGCTTGATATGTGGCATTTGCCAATATTCTTTCAGCAAAATTTTCAACAACTCAACCGATGTTCGGCTTTGATAATCCAAATAAATGTTTTCAACTTCTTCTAATTTTCTTTCTGAAAAAATAGCAACAGTTTTCACTTTATCAATAGCCCCAATACACAAATCGGTAATGATTTTGTAATTTTGTAATTGTGGTAAAACGCCCGTTGGTAGCAGTGCTACATCCACCTCATCATTCATAAATTTTAATGCAGTGATAGCTGGAATATCCAACTGCAAATTCATTTCATCAATAAATTTTGTTTGCTCTAAACCAAAAATCATTGGTCGAGTATTAAAATAGGAAACGGCTGAAACCTTTACCATTATAAAGTTTTGAGGAATTTAAACCACTGCAGTTCTACCAATAGAATGATAAACGAACCCTAATTGTTTCATCTGCTTGGGTTCAAAAACATTTCTGCCATCAAAAATTATGGGTTGTTTTAATGATGCTTTGATGATATCAAAATCGGGGGTTCTAAATTCATTCCATTCAGTTAAAATTGCCAGTGCTGATGCATCTTTCAATGCATCATACGGTTGGTCTACAATATTTATTTTGTTGCCAAAGAGTTGTTTGATATGCGCATTGGCGGCTGGGTCATACGCTGAAATTTTTGCGCCAGCTTTTAATAATTCCTCAATAATATACAACGATGGTGCTTCGCGAATATCATCGGTATTGGGTTTAAAAGCCAACCCCCATAAAGCAATGGTGTGATTTTCTAAATTTTTAAAATGGTTTTTGATTTTGTTTGCCAAAATAAATTTTTGCTGATGATTCACTTCCATCACACTTTTCAAAATTTGAAAATCGTATTTAAAATCAGCAGCTGTTTTTGCTAAAGCTTGCACATCTTTTGGAAAGCAGCTTCCACCATAGCCGATGCCCGAAAACAAAAATCTTTTTCCAATGCGATTATCACTACCCATGCCTTTGCGCACCATATCTACATTGGCGCCAGCCTTTTCGCAAAGGTTTGCCATTTCATTCATAAACGTGATACGCATTGCTAGATAAGAGTTTGCAGCATATTTGGTCATCTCGGCACTGCGTTCATCCATAAAATAAATAGGATTGCCTTGGCGAACAAATGGCTCGTAAAGCTCTTCTATTAAGCGTTTGGCTCTTTCAGATGACGTACCAATAACCACTCTATCAGGTTTCATAAAATCTTCTACTGCTACACCCTCTCTTAAAAATTCGGGGTTGCTCACTACATCAAAATCACAAGAAATGTTTTTAGCAATTTGCTGATGAACCAGCTCGGCAGTACCCACTGGCACAGTGCTTTTATCCACAACAACTTTGTAGGTTTTGATGATTTTTCCTAGCTCTTCTGCCACATTTAAAATGTAACTCAAATCTGCTGAACCGTCTTCGCCAGGTGGTGTAGGTAATGCCAAGAAAATAATATCGCTTTTTTCAATCGCTTCTTTTAAATTTAAAGTAAATTCTATTCTTTTGTGCTGAATATTCCGTTCAAGAATAACGTCTAAACCTGGTTCATAAATGGGCAATTCACCATTTTTTAGTTTATCAATTTTATCTTGATTCACATCTACACAAATAACATGGTTGCCAGTTTCGGCAAAGCATACTCCTGTAACCAAGCCCACATAACCAGTTCCAACGATAGCTAATTTCATCTAAAAAAATTTAGGAGGTAAAATTAAAAAAGTAAACCGAGCAATCTGAAATCTTTAGAAGAAAATGTTCAGCTATATTTTCAGAAAAACTATAAAATTGAACGTGAAAACTTCAAAAATTCTCAAAGAATTTTACCGAAAAAATATTTCAGTAGCGCCAAATCCATAACGAAAATGGTATTCGTTTTTAAAACTTCTTACCGCACCATATTCACGAAGTATCAACCAAATTTCGGCTTTTAATTTTCCTTTTCCAATGCCATGAATTACTGTAAAATTTGGCAGTTTGTTCACAATGGCTTCGTCCAAAGCCTTTCTAAAATGTTTGAGTTGAATAGTAATAATTTCAGCATTTGTCATGCCTTTATGATTGTCAATTAAGTTCTCAATATGCAAATCAATGGTGTCAGAAATGTAGAAATGACGATGCTTTTCGGATTGCGGTTGGTTGAAATTGTTGTTTATTTTTCTTTCCAATTGTTTAGAAAGTGATTGAGTAATTTCAATTTCTCTATTCAAACTTTCCGATTCATCTTTCAAAATTCCCAACTTATAATTATAAGCCGATTGCTGCAAAATGGGCGTTGATGATAAATCTTTGAAGAAAGTTTTTGGCTTTAATTTAAACTCTTTATTCAGTTTTAATAAAGGATGTGAAGCATGTTCAATTGAAATTTCAATGGCTGGATTTTCATTCAATTCATCCATAGCCAAATCTCCAAGTATATACATATAGCGTCGTTGCAGCCGATTGCGCAAATGCATGTATAATTCGTTGTGCAAAAATAATTTGATTTCAAATCGTACATCTTCGTTTGTGTCATTCACTAAAATCATTTCAAAAAAATGCACATCATCATTTTCAGTTGGCATAAATGAAAGATGAAAACCTGTTTCTAAATTGTGTTGATGATTCAAAAAAAACAATTCGGCTTCGTTCATTTTTGCTTCGGTATTGGCTGATTTTTCGGCTTCATTTTTTTCTTCAAACAATTTCAAATCATCCATAAACACGGGCAAAATTATTTCATCATCCAATTCAATTTTAAGCATGTTCATATTCACAAAGTCTTTCACCAAGCCTACTTCGCCAGTATGTAGCAATAAAACTTTGTCGCCAATTTGAAACGGTGTGTTTGTTTTTTTCATGATGATGCGATGCAAAAATAGGATTCATCCGATACCCATCTACAAAAATATTTTTCTAAAAACAGAGTAGTATAGTTGTATTAAATGGCTTTGCTAAAAACATTACCACCAATTTGTTTGCGCCACAAGCGTGCATCAAAAGCGGCACTCACGTTTCTAATAAACGTTTTTCCTTTTTCGGTAACGATAATTTTGTTGCCTATTATTTCTACAAAGTCATCTGCTTTTAAAGCACTTAATTTTTCAAAAACAGATTTTACAAAATCTTTTTCGACCAAATTTTCTTGCAACAAAGTTTCATTTCGGCACATTAAATCCAAAATATTTTGGCGCAGCAAAACATCTTCATCATTCAGCAAATGCCCTGTCATTAATGGAAATTCGTCTTTGTTTATTCGCTCTTCATACACTTCCACTTCTTTTTCATTTTGAATAAAACCGTTCCAACTATCGCTAATGCTGCTCACACCTAACCCAATTAACAACTTAGATTGTGTGGTGGTATAGCCCATAAAGTTCCTATGTAGCTTGCCTTCACGAGCTGCGGCAAACATTTTATCGTTGGGCAGGGCAAAGTGATCCATGCCAATTGCACTGAATCCAGATTGTTCTAAAAGCATCCTACCCGTATTATACATTTCCCATTTCTCTTTTGCTTTTGGCAAATCAATTTCGGTGTATCGCCTTTGCACCTTGCTTTTCCAAGGTACATGAGCATAGGAATAAAACGCAATTCTATTGGGCATTAAAGTTTGGATATGCGCAATCGTATGTTGCACACTTTGCACTGTTTGTTTCGGCAAGCCATACACCAAATCAATATTTACACTACTGAAACCATTGCTACGAGCCCATTCTACCACTTCTTTAGTTTTTTCAAAACTTTGAATTCGGTTAATTACAAATTGAACTGCTGGGTCAAAATCTTGCACACCTAAACTAATGCGGTTGAAACCCACAGCAGCTAAGGCTTTCAAATGTTCTTCGGTAGTAAAGTTGGGGTGCACCTCTACACTAAATTCGTGGTCATCCACCACCACAGCGTTTTTGGTGAGGTGATTAATTAATTGGGTTAAATGTTGCGGACTAAAAAATGTCGGAGTGCCGCCACCCAAGTGAATTTCTTTGATGATGGGCTTGCTCGGCAAAAACGAACAATACATATCCCATTCTTTCAAAACCGCTTTGATATAAGGCTCTTCTACCTGATGGTTGACGGTGATGCGTTTGTTGCAAGCGCAAAAAGTGCACAAATTTTCGCAAAAAGGTAGATGCACATAAATGCAAATCTCGCCGTTTTCATTTTTAAAAGTATCTACTACACTTAGTTTCCAAATGGCAGTATTTATAGTGCTTTCATCCCAATATGGAACTGTCGGATAACTCGTATATCGAGGCGTAGGCACATCATATTTTTGTAGTAAGTCTAATATATTTTCCATTTAGCAAAATTAGTATTTTACCAATTTGCTACTTCCTTTTTTTAACCTAATTATTTGTTTACAAATCATTTTTACTTTTATAAAATCACTTTTTTAGTTTTTAAAGTACCTTTAAAAAATGAAAAAAATAATTTTGCTGTTGGTGTTTTTTTGTAGTGTAAAAATTGTTTCGGCACAATTTGCCAAGCAATTTTTTGTCCAGTTCAAATACAAGAAATCCAATTATTCGCTTCAAAATCCATTGGCATACTTAAGTAACCGAAGCATTGAAAGACGCAACAGACAAGGCATTGCTATCGATTCGTTTGATTTACCTGTAGTAAAATATTATGTAGATAGTGTAGCCAATTTAGGCTTGCAAATTGTTGGGATTTCAAAATGGTTGAATGGTGCGATTGTAAATTCCAAAGACACTAATTTGATGAAGCAAGTACTTCGTTTCCCTTTCGTAAAAAATTATGTGCAAGTAAAAGATGCTGAAAAATCTACCACTTCAATCAATAAATTTAGTGCTGAAAAAATTGAAACAGCCCTTACAAATTTTAGTAGCGATTCTTATTATGGCTATGCCGCTTCGCAAATTATTCAGATGAATGGCGATGATTTACATCGGCAAGGGAAGACTGGCGAAGGTATGCAAATAGCTATATTGGATGCAGGTTTCATCAACATTCAAAGCAATCCAAGAT
>CAIQHW010000500.1 GCA_903871715.1 uncultured bacterium | reverse complement strand
CACCTGCAATCATTTGGGAACCGAATGACCCTGAAGAACATCACCGAGTTTTAACTTACAAAGAGTTGCATTTTAAAGTGATGCAATTTGCCAATGTGCTAAAAAATAATGGCGTAAAAAAAGGCGATAGAGTTTGCATCTACATGGGCATGATTCCTGAATTAGCGATTGCAGTGTTGGCTTGTGCAAGAATTGGCGCAATTCATTCTGTAATTTTTGGTGGTTTTTCAGCGCAAAGTATTGCGGATAGATTGCAAGATGCACAAGCCGAATACATTATTACATGCGATGGTGCATTTCGTGGCAACAAAGACATTCCATTAAAAGGTGTAATTGATGATGCTTTGATTGCTTGCAAATTTGTAAAACGTGTAATTGTTTGCACTCGAACTCGTACGCCTGTGAGCATGATTAAAGGACGTGATGTGTGGTGGGAAGATGAAATCAAAAAAGTAGAAACGCAAGGCAATCCATTTTGCCCAGCTGAAGAAATGAGTGCCGAAGATATTTTATTTATACTTTACACCAGCGGTTCTACTGGCAAACCTAAAGGGGTAGTGCACACTTGCGGTGGCTATATGGTGTGGGCGAATTACACTTTTGTCAATGTATTTCAATATCAACCTGGTGAAATTCATTTCTGCACAGCCGATATTGGTTGGATTACTGGGCACACTTATATTGTTTACGGACCGCTTTCCGCAGGTGCTACATCGCTGATGTTTGAGGGCATCCCAACATATCCTGATGCTGGAAGATTTTGGGAAATTACCGACAAATACAAAGTTGATATTCTGTACACAGCTCCCACAGCCATTCGCAGCCTGATGGGATTTGGCAAGAGTCAGTTCATTGGCAAACATTTATCGTCATTAAAAAAATTAGGAACAGTTGGCGAACCTATTAATGAAGAGGCTTGGCAATGGTATTTTAAAAATGTGGGCAAAGAAAAATGCCCTATTGTTGATACGTGGTGGCAAACAGAAACTGGTGCAACATTAATTTCAAACATGGCTGGTGTTACGCCAGCAAAGCCATCTTACGCTACTTTGCCAATGCCTGGTGTGCAACCAATTTTGGTGGATGAAAATGGAAAAGAAATTGCTGGAAATAATGTGAGTGGAAATTTGTGCATCAAATTTCCTTGGCCAGGCATGTTGCGAACAACTTATGGCGACCATGAACGCTGCCGACAAACTTATTTTTCTACCTACGAAAACTTGTACTTCACTGGTGATGGCTGTTTAAGAGATGCTGATGGAAATTATCGCATCACAGGCAGAGTGGATGATGTGTTGAACGTGAGTGGACATCGCATTGGAACTGCCGAAGTTGAGAATGCGATTAACATGCACAATGGTGTGGTGGAAAGCGCTGTGGTAGGTTATCCGCATGATATCAAAGGACAAGGCATTTATGCTTATGTAATTTTTTCAACCGAGATGAAACACGATGAAGAGTTGATGCGGAAAGATATTTTGCAAACCGTTTCACGAATTATTGGAGCCATTGCAAAGCCTGATAAAATTCAGTTTGTAAGCGGCTTACCGAAAACCAGAAGCGGAAAAATTATGCGCAGAATTTTGCGAAAAATTGCTGAAGGCGAAACTGAAAACTTAGGCGACACAACCACTTTACTCGACCCAGCGGTTGTAGAAGAAATTAAGAAAGAGAAGATTTAAAACCAGTTAAATAATCAACATCGCATCACCATAAGAATAGAAGCGATATTTATTTTTCATTGCCACTTGATAAGCCTCCATGGCTAAATCGTAGCCAGCAAATGCTGAAGTTAAAATCAGTAAACTGGTTTTGGGTAAATGAAAATTTGTAATCATCGAATCAGCAATATGAAAATCATAAGGTGGGTGAATGAATAAATTTGTCCAACCTTTCTCTTCTTTCAACATGCCTTGTGCAGTAACTGATGATTCCAAAGCCCTCATACTAGTAGTTCCTACGGCACAAATTCTTTTGCCGGCTAGTTTTGCTTTGTTGATAATATCTACTGCTTCTTTGTTCACTTCAAAATATTCGGCATCCATTTTATGTTTGCTCAAATCTTCTACTTCAATGGTTCTAAAAGTGCCCAAACCCACATGAAGCGTTACTTCAGCAAATTTTACACCTTTAATTTCCATTTTCTTCATTAGCGTTTTGCTAAAATGCATACCTGCTGTTGGAGCAGCCACAGCACCTTCGTGTTTTGCAAACACAGTTTGATAGCGCTCATCATCTTCTTCTGTTGGTTTGCGTTTGATATATTTTGGCAGCGGTGTTTCACCCATTGCTCGTAATGCTAACTTAAATTCTTCATCCGTACCATCAAACAAAAATCGAATTGTTCTGCCTCGGCTTGTAGTATTATCCACCACTTCAGCCACCAATAAATCATCATCACCAAAATATAGTTTATTACCTACCCTAATTTTTCGAGCAGGGTCAACCAACACATCCCACAATCGTTGCTTTTCATTCAATTCGCGAAGCAAAAAGACTTCAATTTTTGCGCCCGTTTTTTCCTTTTTGCCATACATTCTTGCCGGAAAAACTTTAGTGTTGTTAATCGCCATCACATCTTTATCACCATAATAATCCATGATGTCTTTAAAATGTTTGTGTACAATTTTACCCGTTTTGCGGTCAACAACCATCAATTTCGAATCTTCACGATTCTTAGTAGGTGTTTGTGCAATCAGGTTTTGAGGCACATCAAAAATGAAAGATGATAACTTCATGCTGTTATTTTTTTGTATCCAGAAATGGATAGTAACGGGTAAAAAAGTTGGCAAAGGTAATGTTTTATAACCCCGTTGTCAAGTGTTTTTTAATAAATTGTAAACTGATTAACATTTTAATAGGGGTAAAAATATTTTTCAAACTCAATCAAAAATAGTTTTCCTACTACCTTCGCAAATTATTATGCTTCCAAAAAACATTGCGCCAGTTTTAAAAATGTGGAACAAAAAACCACTATTACTCGTTATTTTGGCTGGTTTATTTTTTCGATTGTTAGCCGTGGTTTTTTCAAAAGGATTTGGCATGTTCGACGACCATTTCTTAGTAGTTGAAGTAGCCCAATCGTGGTTGGATAAAGCCCAGTATAATAGCTGGTTGCCACAAGTTGGACATCCTGAAATTAAACCACCTGGCTTTAGCTATTTTTACCCTGGTTTAATTTATTTGTTGTTTAAATTTTTGGCTTTTTTAGGCATTACGAATCCGCAAGAAAAAATGTTTTTTGTAAGGTTGCTACATGCCCTTTATTCTTTAATCACTATTTACTGCGGTTATGAAATTGCTTTAAAATTGAAAGGCGAAAAAGTTGCTAAGCAAGTAGGTTTATTATTGGCTTTGTTTTGGATTTTTCCATTTATGAGCGTAAGAAATTTAGTAGAAATGACTTGTATTCCACCACTGATGCTAGCTACATGGTTGGTTGCAAAAAATGAGAAGGAAAAAAAATGGGCATATTTTTTAGCAGGGATAATTTTAGGAATTGGTTTCAACATTCGATTTCAAACTATTTTTTTTGTTGGTGGATTTGGTTTAGCACTTTTACTTCAACGAAAAATTATAGCTACAATTTTAGTAGGAGTTGGATTTTTGCTTTGCGCAGGTTTATTTCAAGGAATTTGCGATGATGTTATTTGGCATCAACCCTTTGCCAATTTAAAAGGCTATGTGGTTTATAATATTCAAAACGCAGGTGGCTATTACACCGCACCGTGGTATAATTATCTGCTTTTAATGTTAGGCATTTTAATTCCGCCCATCAGTTTGTTTTTGGTGTTTGGATTTTTTAAAAATTTCAAAAAACAATTGCTGTTGTTTTTACCATCATTTTTATTTTTAGTTTTTCATTCTTATTTCCCCAACAAACAAGAACGT
>CAIQHW010000499.1 GCA_903871715.1 uncultured bacterium | reverse complement strand
GCAAGCCACATAAGTGATTGGCAATTTGAAGTCGATGTTTTCCAATTCATGAAACAATGGCTTTTCAATAAACAGTGGAATATTTTTTTCTGAAAACTCTTTAATGGTTGAATAGTGCTCTGAGGTCGGATTGCTGATAATGACAAAATCCAGATGTTTGGGAATCTGATTTTTTGAAGTGATAGAATGTACACCTTTCGCTTCTTCAAATTTATCAGAAGACCGCAGCGCAAAGATTTCAATGGTCGCATCAACCTGATGCAAAGCTGCAACATGTTTCTTTCCGATTGACCCCAAACCGATGATTAATACTTTCATAACTCAAACCCCAACTTTTTATTTTCTATCAAATATTCCATGAATAAAAAATCAACTGGTTCATCTAAATCAAAACATAAATGCGGCATCACATAAATCAATGATTTTGGTGAAATAGCTGTTTTGCAACTGCTTTCAAAAAAACTTCTTTTATAAAAATAAAACGAAGCATTCATGTCATAAACCTTAGGTGCAGCTTGTCGTGTAACCACACCATCAGGCAATTTTTTTACTAACGAATAATAACCTGAATCATTTTGCTCCACCATATTAAAATATGGATTTCGATGCGCTGGGTTCACAGAAAATAAATTCAAAGCATTTTCATCTTGTTGTAAAATTTGAAATGCTTTTTCTAAATCTTCAACAGTTCGCAGCGGACTTGTAATATCTAAATCCAACAAAAAGTCGAAGCGAATATTTCGTTGTTTTTCTTCCCAATTTAAAACATCAACTAACACAGGTAGCTTACCAGCCGTATCTGTAGCCATTTCTGCCGGACGAACATAATTTGTTTGTAAGCCAAATTGAGCAGCTACTTTTTTTATTTCTTCTGAATCAGTAGAAAGCGTTATTGTTGGTGAACAAACACCAACAAGGGCTTCGCAAAACTTCTTTGCTGTTTCAATGGAGTAAGCAATCAACGGTTTGTCGCCGATTGTTCGAATGTTTTTTCCTGGAATTCCTTTGCTTCCGCCTCTTCCGCAAATAGTGATGAGTAAATTCATTTATTGAACAATGATTTTTTTAGTGAAATTTTCTTTCCCATTATTCATAGTCAACAAATACACGCCACTTGAAAGACCTGATACATTAATGGTTTCAGAATTTTTTCCTAATGAATATTTTTTCTGATTGTCAAAAACAATTTTTCCACTTAAATCATATAAAGTGAAATGAAGGGTTTGCTCCGAAATATTTTGCCATTGCACATTCACTTTTTCATGCGTTGGGTTTGGATAAACATTGATGTCTGTTGCAGCATTGGCAATATTTCCAACGCCAACATTCCAACCATAATGAGTAGTGTAAATGCCGCTGCCATGTGTAGCAATGGCTACCATGTTATCGGCTTCACGAATAAAAATATGCGGTACAATGGTGTTGCCAAAAATTTCAGCACCTTCTTGAACCCACTGTGTGCCTGGGTTAGAGAAGTCGCTTAAGTTTAGCGAATCTGCACTAAATAAACCAATGCTGGTGCCACAAAAATATTTGTTGTGCCCTTGAAACGGCAAAATAGAAATCCATCGAATACTTGGGCCAGAGCCAGCTCCATTGGGGCTTTGCTCTAAATTACCTGCCACAGGAATCCAAGTATTGCCAGAATCAGTAGAGTTAAAAATGCTGTTTACATTATAGTTTGAAAAAGCAACGGTAACATTTGCAGCGTTGTTTGGGTCAATGGCAAGGCACGAAACATAAAGCCCTCCGTTTGGATTGCCTGGGAAATTTGCACCCGTAATTTCCTTCATGTGTGGACTTCCAACGTTGGCATTATCAATTCTAAAAACTTTTTGATTGGCGGTGCCAATATACAAAATGTGGTTGTTTTTTGAACAAGCAATGGCGGTGAAAGTGTTACCAGCAGTGAGTGTGTCGGGATATTGAACCCAATTGGTTGCGATAGAATCGGTGTTGCTTGCAAATGGAATTCCATATAAATTGTTGTTGCGAAATAATTTTCTACCAGCTGGCACATACATAATTTTGTCATCAGCTTTATCAACCATAAATTGATTGACAAATTGATAATTGCTGCGGCTGGCATAAATTGGGTCTATACGAGCAAATTGTGTAATAGTGCCTGTGTTATCAATTTTAGCTTTTATCACTTTACCTTCTTGCACTGATAAATAATAGGTTTGCCCATCATTACTCATATCCAACCAGCTGCCATCGCCATTAAATGGCATGTGCCAAGGTGTTGTAACATTTGCTGAATTTGTCCAAAAAATTCCATTGTCTTGCAAGCCACCAAATACTATATCGGGTGCATTGATATAATCGGGGCTTAATTGCGCTGTATAAAATTGTGTGGTAAAATATCCTTTGTCTAATTTTTGCCAATGCACCGAACCAGGATTCATACAGCTATCGGTTCTATAAACACCACCATCACATGCACTAAACATGCGATTAGGATTAGATTTGGAGAATTGAATATCGTGTTGGTCGGGGTGGTGATTGGCATACAATTTAAAAAATGGCATTGTAGTGCCTACTGCATAACCACCAATTTGTGTTGTGTTATTGGGCGTCGTAAAACCATCTGTGCTGCGATAAATATTTGTGCCGCCAATAAAAATAGTATTAGGCAATGTTGGATGAACTTTAATGACCACATTGTAACCTCCTTGCGAATGATAACCATCGAAAGATTTGTTTAAACCAGTTTGTGGCAAATTATTGGATAGGTTTGTCCACGAGCCACCAGAGCCACTTCCATTACCACTTAAATAAGTATATTTCCATAGTCCAGTGTATTCTTTTACACCCCAAACATCAGTGCTTAAACTGCCCGTATCGGTGTTGGTT
>CAIQHW010000498.1 GCA_903871715.1 uncultured bacterium | reverse complement strand
TGTCTCTGGCGATGATGCAGCTATTCCTGTAATTGGTTATTCTGCAGAAAATATTTGGGTGTCCCCTTCAAAGGGCAGCAATGTAGAATTTTGGATGAATCGTCGTGAAGCAGAAATG
Organism: uncultured bacterium; assembly: GCA_903871715.1. Lineage (GTDB taxonomy): Bacteria > Bacteroidota > Bacteroidia > Chitinophagales > CAIODY01 > CAIODY01. Next base: position 2,230 of record CAIQHW010000498.1, on the reverse strand, counting down.
CAATACATCATCAATAATAATTTAACTGCCGATGAAAATATTATCAACCTATGGAATGAAGCTAAAAACAATACTTTCAGTAAGGCAAAATCGGGAACAGTTATAGTAGGTCCACTTCTTCAAACTACTTGGGATCAAGGTTGTTATTACAACGATTTATGCCCGGCTGTTATCTCCACTCAAGTGTCATGCAGCCACATGTGGACGGGTTGTGTAGCCACTGCAATGGCGCAGATTATGAAATATTGGAACTATCCTGAAACAGGTACTGGGTCTCATACTTATTATGAAAGCAATACCTATGGCAATTTGTCGGCTAATTTTGCTAAAATCTATGATTGGAAAAACATGAGTTACGGTTTATACACACCCGATACACCTGTTGCTTCTTTAATGTATGATTGTGGTGTTTCTGTAGAAATGAATTATGGCGTATCTGGAAGCGGTGCATTTATGATTGGTGGAGCTGCTAATTCTGAAAATTCTTACACTAATTATTTTCGTTACAATCCTTCATTAATAACTCCTCATACTTCGGGTAGTGGAACTACTAATTGGATTAATACTATTAAAAACGAGCTAAATTTAAATCGCCCAATTCAATATACAGGTTATGACCCTAGTGGTGGTGGGCATTCATGGGTATGTGATGGTTATGATGCTGGCAACTATATACATTTAAATTGGGGGTGGAGTGGAAGTGATGACGGATATTATGCTATTGGTGCTTTAAATCCACCTTCGTTAGGTGCTGGAGGTGGCAGTGGCGGCGGCTTTAATGCTAATGACAATATTTTAACTGGTATTCAGCCTATGGATGGTGTGTATGGTGCAAATCATAAACCAAATGCTGCCTTCAAAGTGCCTTTAATTTTTGTAAATGATTCAGCATCATTTGTAACTAATGCTGCCATGATTTATACTATTACCGACACGGATTACTATTCTTTTGCTTTGCCATCAGGTTATAATTATTTGGTTACTTCTAATTTAGATGATAAATATTACAATCAAACACCAAAATCTTATTATACGGAAGATGCAGTAACCTATTACACAACTAATAACTCCAATTGGTCAGGCTATTTTGATGATGTTGTTCCTACTTTTACAGTTTCAGGAAGTAATATTCCACTTACTTATATGGTTGCTCCATTCAGCAGCGGGTTGATGGGGACTTACCAACTTAAAGTAAAAATCCAACGGATAAAAGCTTCTGGCATCAATGATGTAAATATTGAAAGCCCAATAGTTTTATTTCCTAACCCAGCAAAAGATAAAATAACTTTAGTTGGAAAAATTAATCATCATGCTGAAATGGTAGTTACAAATCAATTAGGTCAAATAGTTTTGCAACAAAATTGGAATGATTCTAAAGGCAATGAAATGATTGATGTAAGCCAGTTTAGCAATGGTATCTATTTTGTTTCGATAAAAGACGCTACACAATCATACACCAATAAATTTGTTGTAAATCACTAATCGAAATGTAATTTTAAAACGAGTGTGTAATTTATATTTGCGCACTCGTTTTTTTATTTTCATTTTTTAAAAATCACCACTCATTTTTATGAAAAAAAAACTTTTTGCCTTTTCTCTTTTAATAATTATTAGTGCTAATTTTTCTTGTCATTCTACAAAAAAAACTACTAATAAAAATTCAATTACCAAAGCAAACACGGAAGCAATAAAGTCTTCAACAAAAACGGTTTCGCCAATTGTTGAACCTGTTTTTGGTAGAATAGGACCAGCAGCAGCGGTTTATAAAACTAAAAATGATTATAGCAATTTAGTTCCCATCTTGCTTTCAGATGATGGAAATACTATTGTTTCCTATCCTGCACCAACAGATTTAATTATAAATGGCAAATTGGTTTTGCCAACAAAATTATCGAAAGGATATTTATTAGATAACCGTGGAATCAATGCCCATAGCGCATTTTTAAGCATCACTTACGAAGATTATAGCAAATTGCAACAACCACCATCTATGGCTGAAATGCTTTCAAAAATTGCAGATAAACATCCTTTTATTGAGTTTTATAATTGTGGTTTAAGAAGTGCTTATGGACAAAATTTAGTTGAGAATATTAATGCTTTAATTGAAAACGATGGCTTAAAAAAGTGCAATTGTTTAACCAAGTAAATTGCTGCAATTAATTTGTTCATGATTTAATCCTACTTTTTTCGTTGTAGATTTGCCTACTTGATGAAAAAAAATCTTGTTTAG
>CAIQHW010000497.1 GCA_903871715.1 uncultured bacterium | reverse complement strand
GTTGATTTTTGGGCAGAATGGTGTGGACCATGCAGAATGATTGGACCAGTAGTAGACCAACTAGCAACTGAATATGCTGGAAAGGCCAACATTGGCAAATTGAATGTAGATGAAAATCCAAATGTTTCTATTCAGTTTGGAATCAGAAATATACCTGCCGTATTGTTCATTAAAAACGGACAAGTAGTGGATAAACAAATTGGCGCAGCTCCAAGAGCTGTGCTGGAAGCTAAATTGAAAGCACATTTATAAATTCATAAAGATTGCTCACCACTTTTTATCCAAATTGCATAAAAAGTGGTGATTAATTGATTTTGTTTAATTGCCACAAAGTCCATATACGGCTTCTTTGCTGCCAATTATTGAAATTATATTGAAGCACCCAATTAGGATAAAGATTATAAACTCTTTTTAAGTTGTAGTGCTCTATTCCTTCGGAAAGCGAAATGTTTTCATTCATTATAATGGCAGATTTCAATGAGTTGTTGTTGATATAATCTTTAGCATCTGCCCAAGTATTTACATCCACTTCTTTTACCGAATCGGCTTTATAAAAAGAAGAAAAAGGACCTGATGTGTTGTAAAGTTGCACCCCAACACAAATAACCACCACAGGTTTTTTATTGTAGTTATCATACAAATATTTGTAGCAATCTACTGCTTCTTGAGCTGGTGCAAAGCATCTAAACACCAGCAATCCAAAATTTATAAAGAGCGTTATAAACCAAATTATTTTCACTATTAATTTTTCGAAATAGGGTTGTAGTTTTTCATATCCTAAGGCTATAAAAAAGGTGAATGGAAAAATCATGGGAAAAATAAACCGCATTTCTTTGTGGTCTAAAACCATATGCGCCATTAAAAAAGTGATGGTGGCAAATGCAAAAATATTTTTTGGTTGGGTAGCAATGCCCGTAAAAAAGAATAAAAACAAAAACACACTTACAGGAATAAATCCAATTAGAATAAACCATTTAAAATAATAAAACCAAGGCTCGGTGCCACTTGCAGCCGCAATGCCTTTGGTAATATTGAAGAAGTAATAATTATAGGGTGTGCAAACCCATTGCCCATACATCCAATAATCTAGCAAGGTGCAAATGGCTGCAACAAATAAAAATGAAGCTATTAACAGCAACAAGTTTTTAAACTTTTCCTTTTGAAAAATCAGCCACAACCCTACACCAATAATAGCAAAGGCAATTTGATAACGGAAGTAAAATGCTAATCCTAAAAGTATGCCTGCAATAAAAAAGTGAAGAGCTTTTTTGTCTTTCAACAAAAAATAAATTGCCCACAACAAGGCAATAGCACTTGTATTTTCAGAGGCAAACCGCACATTAATATAGGGTGTAAACCACACACAAAAATTAGCCAACACAAAAAATATTTTCGCTTTGTCGGTCGAAAAAATTTCTAACAAAAGCATCGTGAGATGGCAAATAATCAACCAGCCAAAAAATGCAATTAATAAGCGTAAAACAAAAGCATATATAAATGGGCTGTTGATTTGAAAAACTTGCATCACATGAATGGCTACAAACGTAATAGCAGGTTGCAAAGCAGGGCGCATTTGGTCTTTAAACTCCCATGCCAATTGATTGGCAGCTATTTTACCCAGCTTATAATTGCAAAACTCTAAAATTTGAAAATGCTCATCAGGATAATGGTAGCCCACACTAAACCAAGCAGTAAAGACATAAATCAACAATCCTAAAAGGAATAAATTTTTGTAAGGGCTGGCTAATATTTTTTTCATCAAGCGCAGGATTTTTTTTTTGAAAGATATTTTTTGCAAAATTACCCAAAACCGATGCAATAAATTAAAGTGGCATTTTTATTTTAAACTTATCTTTAGCCAAATTTTTTCTTTGAGTACCATCAAAAAATTAGCAGGGCAAACTGCGGTATATGGCTTAAGTAGTGTGCTGGGGCGCATGCTCAATTACATGCTTACACCCATTCTTACTAATTTTTTTTTACCAGCCGAATATGGCATCAATACCGAGGTTTTCGCTTACATCAGCTTCTTAAATGTAGTATTTACCTATGGCATGGAAACCGCTTTTTTTCGGTTTAGCAAATCAGAAAATGATAAACAAAAGGTGTTTGCCACTGCCAATATTTCATTACTCATCAGCAGCGTTGTTTTTTGTATAGTGCTCATGGTGCTTGCGCCGTATATCAATAGCAAGCTACATTACGAAGCACACCATGAAATTATATGGTGCCTCTGCGGCATTTTATTTTTCGATACTTTAGTAGCTATTCCGTTTAACCGATTGCGATTAGAAAATAAGCCCATGCCCTTTGTTTTTTTTAGGCTTACTAATATTGGTATCAATTTTTCGCTCACTTTATTTTTCATAAAAATAGCGCCGCAGCTTTCAGGTTTTTTTTCTTATCGCCCCCAAATAGGTATCAGCTATGTATTTATGGCAAACCTTATAGCCAGCCTGATTACCTTTTTATTGATGACCAAGCAGTGGGCAAATATGAAATGGCAATTTGACTATGCCCTTTGGAAAAAAATGATGCCCTATGCTTTACCTTTATTAATTGTGGGCTTGGGTGGCATGGTAAACGAAACTTTTGATAGAATTTTGCTCAATTTTTTGTTGCCCGATGCCTCTACCGCCAAAGCACAAATTGGCATTTATGGTGCTTGCTATAAAATTTCGCTCATCATTACTATGTTCGTACAAGCCTTTCGAATGGCTGGCGAACCTTTCTTTTTCAGCCAATCTGAAAATAAAGATGCCAAACAAATTTATGCTCGAGTGATGCAAGTGTTTACCGCCGTGTGTTTGCTCATTGTGTTTGGCACCATGATTTTTATTGATGAAGTAAAATACTTTGTTGGGCCGCAATATCGCTATGGTTTGCAAGTGGTGCCTATTTTGTTATTAGCAAATGTGTGTTTGGGCATTTATTATAACCTTACTATCTGGTATAAATTGACCAACCAAACCCTTATGGGCACCTACATCACCTTGGGCGGCGCAGCCATTACGCTGTTCTTAAATTTTTTGTTGATTCCCAAAATTGGTTTTATGGGTTCGGCGTGGGCTACCTTGGTTTGCTATGCTTCTATGATGATAGCTTCTTATTTGCTGGGGCAAAAATATTATCCAGTTCATTACCCTTTGAAAAATATTTTTTTGCAAACATTAGTTATAGCAGCGTTGTATGGTATTTCCATCGTTTTAGTAAAGTCTACTTTTTTTGCCAGCGGTTTGTTTGCTGCCCATTCGGCAGCAGGCATTATATGCTGTTGTATGCTCTTTTTCACAGCCACCATAATTTTTTGGCGCATGAATAAATCGTTGATTCATTTATAGTTTTTGCCAGCAAAATATTTCACCCATTTTATTCTATTGCTCCATTTTTCCATATCGCAAACCAATTGCCGCCTTGTAAAATTGGCAGGCATAAATTTTTTGTTGGGCAGTTCTAATTTTTTTAATTGCTCTAGGGCTACCAGAGCACGGCTAAAGAAAAACCATTGCAACGAAAGGAATTGTGTTTTATAACGCTGGGCAATGGGCAATGCTGCTACCGCCTTTTTCAATTGATTCCATTCGTGGTAAAAATCATTTTCTAATTCAACAACAGAATGGGTATTGGTAGCTAAGGTTTGTATGCCCTCTTGTATATCGAACCACAAATCAAACACATCATCGGTTAATTGAATTAAATGACCTTGTTGAATAATCACTGCTTTTTCAGCATCGGTATACTGCTCATGGAGCAAGCTCCAAAATAGTATGGTTGATTGGCTGCATTTTGCAAAACTGATTGTTCGCAGTTTTTCTTTAGGTAGTGTGATGGCTAAAGTTTGCTGCTGTGCTGCTTGTTGCGCAATAAACACTTGCATACATTGGTTCAAAATTTTTTGGGTAAAAACTATTTTGGGTTGGGTGGCGAACAAAATTTTTTGAAAAATTTTCTCTTTGCTGTTTTGTGGCTGATAATTTTCTTGTGCCGAAAAAATCATTTGGAGATGATTTACTTGCAAATTTTTATCATCAAAAAAATCATCAAAAATGGGTGTGGCGGCACTAAAGTTCATCATCAGCCTTCTTTCCTTTCGATTCATTTTTTTTTGCCTAAGCAATCCAAATCCATAGCCCAACATCACTGGAATAAAAATTGAAAAAAATCGCATCCTGCGTAGGTCTTTATGGGTAAGGGTTGTATCGCTTTCTTTAACTGCTTTTTGTAATAAACGATGTAAATATTTTTGGTAAAAAAAATAGTTGATTGCCATTTCTTTTAACAGCCGAAATAATATGACGAGGAAGTGTATCAAGCAATAGAATTAGCGAAGTACTGCAATGCGCTCTGTATCTAACTTGAGCAAGATAAAAAGCATTACCGAAAAATTGATGAATGAGGAGCCTCCATAACTAATTAAAGGCAATGGAATGCCTATTACGGGCAATAAACCAATGGTCATGCCCACATTGATCATGATGTGAAAAAACAAAATGCAGGCTACACAATAAGCATAAATGCGGCTAAATTTACTTCGTTGCCGCTCGGCAATAGTGATGATGCGAAATAATAAAAGACCGTATAACCCAAGCACCACAAGCACTCCAACAAATCCACGTTCTTCGCCGATGGTGCAAAAAATAAAATCGGTGTGTTGCTCGGGCACAAAATTATATTGGGTTTGTGTGCCTTTCAAAAATCCTTTGCCCCAAAATCCACCTGAGCCAATCGCTATTTTTGATTGAATAACATTGTAGCCTTCTTTTTTTGCCGATGCTTTATCTCCAGTTCTAACGCCAAAGGTGAGCATGATTCTATCGCGTTGATGCTTTTGCAACACATGGTCCATCACAAAATCTTTGCCCCACAAAACAAAAATGCCACAAAACAAAAATACGCTCATCAGCAAAATAATTTGAGTTCGCATCTTGCGCAATTTTCTTCGCCAAGAGTAAATAATGTAAGCAACAATTACGGTAAAAGTAGCAAACAAAATAAATTTTGGCACCAGCAAAGCCGCCAACAGCAAGAGTATAACGGATACGCCCATCACTAAAATATAACCTGGTAAACCTTCGCGATACAACACCAACATAAATGCACCATACACCAGAGCCGAGCCGGTATCTTTTTGTAAAATGATTAATAAGGCTGGAAAAGCGATGATGGCTAATGCTCGAAATCGAATGGAAAGTTGCTTGAAATTTACATCGCTTTGCGAAAGATATTTTGCCAAAGCCAATGCTGTAATGGTTTTGCTAAATTCGGATGGCTGCAATTTAAAGCCGCCAATTTCTAACCATGCATTGGCACCATTTACTGTTTTAGCCACTAAGGCTACTACAATAAGCATCAACAAACTTGCTACATATAATGTCCAAGGCGATGCAGTAATTAATTTTACATCCAGCAAAAGAATGGAAATACCAATAAACAAGCCTACTCCAACCCAAATTAATTGCTTGCAATAATCTTTTTTAAGATTGAAAACAAACGCATTTCCATCTTGATATTCGGCCGCATAAATGGCCAACCAACCAATTACCAAAAGGGCTACATAGAGGTAAAATGTATTCCAATCAATCTTATCCCAAATACTTTTTTGATACATATTTTTTGTGCAGCAGAAAAAAATGTTTACACAGACATTGCCTTGCAAGCTGCTTCGGCAGCCTGTTTCTCGGCTTGTTTTTTATTAAAATCGGTTCCTTCGCCTTTTATTTCATCATTAATAAATGCACCAATTTTATACAAACTGCGATGTTTAATTTTCTTTTCTTCGACAATTTTAAACTCTACAGTTTTTTTATTCAGCTGCGCCCAATTCAACAATCGGCTTTTATAATTGAATTCGGTATTTGCCAATTCTATCACATCAATGTGCACTTTGATAAATTTATTCAAAATAAAATTTCGTGCAGCTTTATAATCTTTATCAAGGTAAACCGCACCAATCAAGGCTTCCAAACAATTACCAAGCAAATCATTCTCTTTTACATTTCTAATGCTATGGCTATATCGAATAAAATTTTGCAAACCCATGTCACTGGCAATATCGTTCATGCTTTGTCGGCTTACCATTTTGCTGCGCATTTCGG
>CAIQHW010000496.1 GCA_903871715.1 uncultured bacterium | reverse complement strand
CGATCTATCATTACATGTTGCTTAGTGGCGTAACTTTCCAATGGCTCACATGATTGGAAGTAAGATTGGGAATATAAAATTGAGTAGCACCACCAGGCAAATTTTTACTTCCACCTCTTCCTTCGCCCTTAGCCATTTTTGAGGTGCTGTTAGCATCCATCCGTTGCATTTGTGCAAAGCCACCAAAAAAACTATACACAGGTTCTTTAAGCGTAATTTCAAGAAGAAAAGAAAGCGAATTCCAATTTTCTTTTACAGCCGAAGTAAGCCTGCCCCATTCTCTTACACTAATACCATTGGCTTTAGCCATTTTTACTTTTTGTTCCCAGCCTGCATCGTGTTTATAGTCGTAATAAGGACTCCACCAAGGAGAAAGATTGTTATTATCAGGACCATGCAAAGTCGTAAAATCGTTAAACTTGTACAACCTCATACCAGCCTGCAATAAATCTTTTGATGGGCTAGATATTTTTGTTTGAAAAGCTTGTTGAACAAATGAAGGTAATCCTCCAAAGGTTTCGTTTTGGTTTAAAATCATGAGTTGTAATTTTTAACAAAAATAAAAAAAAATAGAAAATTGGGTTATTTTTTTTCAAAAAAAGTACGCCCCAAATTATTTTCACCAAGCTCGAAATAGAATTATTATTTTGAAGAAGTAGAAGTGAAGCTGACTCTACTTAATAAAAACTATACAAGTTTCGATTGCTTTTGCTGAATAAAATCCTCAGTTTTAATTATTCCTTTCCATAATTTGAACCAAAGTTGTACCAATTTTATTGAAGAACAACGAATGAACAGGAAATATTTATTTAAACAACACTACTTTAGTGTTGTTGCCATGTGGCTCTATTAAAATTTTTGAAAAAGGATATCGGCAAAGCATTTTTTTTAGTTTATACTGGCCAAATGGAGGATGCCCTATTTTTATACTAGCATAAGTATTTAAGCAGTGCACTAAATACTTATAGAGTCGCTTTATCAGATTTTTATGTTTTAGGTTTGCCATGTTTTTGTTGTGAAGAATTAAATAAGCTATACCCTTTTCGTTTAATAGTTGGTAAATGGTTTTTAAAAAAGCCCTATCATTTATGCAATAATGAAAACAAACTCGGTTAAAAACCACATCAAAACTTCCTGTGGCAGTATCCATATATTGAAGTTGAAAATCGATGTTTAAATTTTCTTTTTGGGCTTGTTGTTGAACTATTTTTAAATAGTTTTTACTCACATCTCGCCAGGTAACCAATGCACCATATTTTGCTAATGCTAAAGTATATTGCCCAGGTCCGCCACCTAAATCAATTAATGTTTTGCCAATTAAATGACCACAAAGGGCATTCAATTCTTCTATACAAGAAGCATCGAAATTGGACTTGGAATAGTTGGAATAACTATTAGCATAGGCATCGCTGATAGGGTCCCAGCCTTTTAGCGGATTATGAAAATAAGTATAGATTTTATTGAGCATGGTTTCATGGTTTAAATAAATTGGTTGAAAATTTTTTAAAAAATCAACGTTGCTTTTTAAGCAAAATTGCTCGTGCTATTTTATTGTAAAAGCATAAAGATAAGCCATAAGGAAATAAAGTGGTATTCATTTTTAACAATTTAAAGAAACTCATATAATTGCTTGTAACAGTTTTCTGATGTTTCTACCTTTGAGTGGATAAATATAACAAAGATAACATGTTAAGCCGTTATACAACTTTTCACAATTGTTATATCATTCACACATTTTAAAATAATAGGCAAATCGAAAGTTTTGTTTTCAATACGTAAACATTTCTTTTCTGTTAGCTAATAGTAAGCCATATATGTCTCACAAGTCCCATCTAACGAACAAAATTTTAAGCTACAGAAGCGAAATAGCCCCAAAACGTTAGTGTTAAGGGCATTAATCTTCCATTTTTTTTGGCGTTTAAGTGTCGCAACTACAAGCAACAGGGGCAGTTTTTTTATTAGCCCTTTTATAAACCAATTATTTTAGCCATGCTCAAAAATATTTTGCAACTTCATGCAACCATTTCTATTTTTATTTCGACTTATGATTTCAAGAGTACAATTTTTAAAAGAAAGAATCGTTGTTCATTTTGTCGAGTAATGATTTCAACAAGCGCAAAAAAAATTGTTAATAAAAAAATAGTTTACCAACTCTTGCGTTTATCAAATGTACAACTATTTTTGTGGCTCGAAAAAATTCAAATTTCATTCTTAAACAAATAAAAAACAAACAAGCAAATTTTTAAAAACTAAAATTTTAATCACCATGGCAGAAAACAAATCAACCAGCGCAAACACACAACAACAAAAGGCTTCAAACGGCTTAAGCTCTTTAGCAATGATTGTCATTCCGGTAGCTTTTGCAGTTTCATTCATTCTTTGGAAATTCATTTTAGGAGCCGGCGGAAACTTCGAAGGCGGCATCAATCAAGAAGGTAGTAAACCTATCAACTTGTTGGGTACAGTTTATAAAGGTGGCATAGTTGTACCATTTTTGATTACCTTTTTATTAACTGTGGTAACTTTTACTATCGAACGATTATTAACCATTGCAAAAGCAAAAGGCAGTGGCAATATTTCTGCGTTTGTTCGCAATATTAAATTCCAATTAGAAAGCGGCAATGTAGCTGCTGCAAAAGCTGCATGCGACAAACAAAAAGGTTCGGTAGCAAATGTAGTTCGAGCTGCTTTGGATAAATATACCGAAATGGAAAGTGATACACATTTATCTCGCGATCAAAAAGTTTTAGCCATTCAAAAAGAAGTGGAAGAAGCTACTTCATTAGAATTGCCGATGTTGGAAAAGAATTTAACCATCATCGCTACTATCGCTTCCATAGCCACTTTGGGTGGTTTGTTTGGAACTGTATTGGGGATGATTCGTTCGTTCACAGCCATGTCGGCAGCAGGTGCGCCTGACGCATCAGCATTATCAACTGGTATCTCTGAAGCCTTGATTAACACAGCTTTGGGGATTTTTACTTCGGGTTTGTCTATTGTGATGTACAACTATTTCACTTCATCGGTGGATGATTTGAATTATGCGATTGAAGAAGTTGGATTCACCATAACACAAACATTTGCATCGAAGCACTAACTTTTTAAAACAAGTTATTCAGGAATTTAGGTATTGAGTTTTTATGGAAAATGCAAAACATTTCATCTTTACTCAATAACTAAATAACCTAATAACAAATAACTTTTCATAAAAAATGGGAAAAATAAAAATCAAACGTAAGAGTACGACGTTGGATATGACTGCCATGTGCGACGTGGCTTTTCTGTTGCTTACGTTTTTCATGTTGACAACAAAATTTCGTCCACCCGAACCATTGCAAGTTGATATTCCATCATCTATTGTTTCACAAGCCGTGCCATCAAAAGATTTAGCGGTGATTGAAATTGGAAAAGACAACAGAGTTTTTTTGGATATTGATGAACAATCGCTTAACGGCGAAAAAGTTCGTGTAAAAGCATTAGAGTTGATGGGCGAAAAATATAAAGTGCAATTTACACCCGAAGAAAAAGTGTTGTTTAATGGTATAGGGCCATTTGGTGCGCCTATGAGTGCTATGAAAGAGTTGTTGAGCAAACCTACCGCCGAACGCGATGCTTTTGCATCAAAGCTTCCAGGTGTGCAAACCGACACTACGGATGATTGGGCACGATGCGAATTATTTGATTGGATAATTACTTTGCGCCGAATCAATCCAAGTTTGAAAGTGGCAATAAAAGGCGATGTAGATTCAAAATATCCGATGGTGAAAAATGTGATTGATATTTTGCAAAAGCAAAACGTGAATCAATTTAGTATTGTAACAAATTTAGAAGCAAACCCTTTAGCAAAAAAATAAATTATGGCAGAAATAAACACAGGCAAGAAAGGCAGTCCACGAGTGGATATGACACCCATGGTTGATTTGGGTTTTTTGTTAGTTACCTTTTTTATGGTTACTACCACATTTAGCAAACCCAATGTGATGGCTTTGGCAATGCCCGATAAAACACAAAAGAAAGATGATATTCAAGCAGTAAAAGAATCGCAAACCATCACTGTTATTTTAGCTGAAAATAATAGAGTGCTTTACTACACTGGCTTGGGCGTTGATCCATCCAAAACAACTGTAGAAGTTGGATACTTTAATGATGGTGCAAAAAGCATTCGTAAAGCGTTGTTGAAAAGAAAAGACGATGTGGCAGTTAGCCCCAATTTAACAGCCGATGAACGCAAAAATATGATTGTGTTAATTAAACCCGATGAAAAATGCAGGTATAAAAATGTGGTAGATATTTTAGATGAAATGAAAATTTGCGACATTAAAACATACGCCATTGTTGGTTTATCGGAGCCTGATAAAGAAATGGTAAAAAGCACAACAGCACAATAATAATTTGTGGAAATAAAAAAGTGGAGCATCAATATTTAGGTTGAATTGATTTTTTAAAACAAAAAAAATGTCAAACAAAAATGGAACTAAGTAAAATACAAACCGCATCATGGGACGATTTGGTTTTTGAAGGCAGAAATAAAAGCTACGGCGCATATTTGTTGCGTCAGTTGTACGAAAAAAATGTGCGCAAAAGTTTTATCATTGCGTTAATAACGTTTATTGTTTTGTTAGGTGGACCAGTGTTATGGAAATTAATTAGCCCATCATTAGAAACTGCAAAACCAAAAATGGTAGTGATGGAAATGAAAGATTTAAAACCACCGCCACCCATTGACAAAACTCCTCCGCCTCCTCCGCCACCGCCACCGCCGCCAGTGAAGTCAACCATTAAATTTGTGCCGCCAGTAATTAAAAAAGATGAAGAGGTGCACGAAGACCCACCAAAGCAGGAAGAAATGGTGAAAGTGCAAGTGAGTAACGAAACCAAAAAAGGTACAGATGATGGTGTAGATAAAATTGAGGTTGACCCCAACGCTGGTAAAGAGACAGGTACTGAAAATAAAGTTTTTACGTTTGTTCAGCAAATGCCTGCTTATCCTGGTGGTGAAGATGCTATGATGGACTTTATTCGTGATAATCTAAAATATCCATCTAGGGCAAGAGATAATCAAACAGAAGGAAAAGTGGTGTTGACTTTTGTTGTAGATGAAAATGGTGGTATTAGAGACTTGAAAGTGGTTCGTGATATTGGGGATGGTTGTGGACAAGCAGCTGTAGATGTAGTGAAGAAAATGAAGCCTTGGAATCCTGGAAAGCAAAATGGCAAGGCAGTTCAGGTACAATTTACTCTGCCTATTGATTTTACATTACAATAGATAAGTTTATTAATTAGGTAGTTTAGAAAGCTGCAATTTTTAAAAAAATTGCAGCTTTTTATTTGCACAATACTATGTGCATTAACATTCAACAAGTATTTGCACAATTCACAAAATTGCTGTACGTTTGCGACCTCAATTTTAAAAAATTAAAGATTGAAATCTTCCAAGCGAATTAAACTTATAGCTGCATTCATCATAGCAGCTTTGTTTTCAAAGAACGCTGCAGCAGCTGACATGGCTGATGCCATGCGCAATGATGGGAAAATTTGGGTAGTAGTAACCGTGTTGGTTATTATTTTATTGGGCTTATTTATTTTCCTTTTTTCCATTGACAGAAAAGTAACCGCTATCGAAAAACAACTTAATCAAGATAAAAAACAATAACTAAAATTTTATGGCAAAGAAATCTACTAATGCATATGCAGAGTATAGCTTTTTTCAAAGTGTTGAAAGTTCGTTTGATAAAGCAGCAAAATTCACTAATTACGAACAAGGTTTATTGGAGCAAATAAAAGCTTGTAACAGTGTTTACCAAATGCGTTTTCCTGTTAAAATCGGCGGAAAAATTGAAGTAATTGAAGCGTATCGTGTTCAACACTCCCACCATAAATTGCCCTGTAAAGGTGGTATCCGTTATAGCATGGGGGTTAATCAGGATGAAGTGATGGCTTTGGCTTCTTTAATGACTTACAAATGTGCTACAGTGAATGTACCGTTTGGTGGTGGTAAAGGTGGTATCAAAATCGATCCTAAAAAATATACAGTAGATGAATTGGAAAGAATCACCCGTCGTTATGCGGCTGAGTTGATTAAGAAAAATTTCATCGGACCTGGTACTGATGTTCCTGCTCCTGATTACGGTTCAGGCGAACGTGAAATGGGCTGGATTTTAGATACTTACACTTCCATGAAACCTGGTGAAATTGATGCTGCTGGTTGTATTACTGGTAAAGCAATTTCTCAGGGAGGTGTTCGTGGCAGAAAAGAAGCTACAGGTTTAGGTGTATTCTATGGCGTTCGTGAATTATGTAACGTGCCTGAGGATATGAAAAAATTAGGTTTGACTACAGGCATCGAAGGCAAACGTGTGGCTGTACAAGGTTTAGGTAATGTAGGTTATCATGCTGCTTATTTCTTCCAAAAGCATGGTGCTATTTTAGTGGCATTAAGTGAAATGGAAGGAACTATCTACAACCCAAAAGGATTGGATGTAGATGCAGTATTTAAATGCAAACAAGAAACTGGTTCTATTTTAAATTATAAAGGCGCAACCAAAACTACTAAAAAAGCAAGTGATGTATTAGAAGCTGATTGCGATATTTTAATTCCTGCTGCATTGGAAAATGTAATTGATATTAATAATGCTGGCAAAATAAAAGCTAAAATAATTGGCGAAGCTGCCAACGGACCTTTAACGCCCGAAGCTGATGAAATTTTGATTAAAAAAGGTGCAGTCGTAATTCCTGATATGTATTTAAATGCAGGTGGTGTAACGGTTTCTTATTTTGAATGGTTGAAAAATTTGAGCCACGTTCGTTATGGCAGAATGGAAAAACGTTTTCAAGAAAACAACCATAATGCGATGTTGAAAACAGTAGAAGAAATGACTGGCAAAAAAGTATCTGCTGCTGAAAGAGCGGTGATTGCGCACGGACCAGATGAAGTTGATCTAGTATATAGTGGCTTGGAAGATACTATGATTGGCTCATTCCATGAAATTAGAGAAGTATATAAAGCACACAAAAAGATTGATGATATGCGTACAGCTGCTTTTGTGAATGCTATCAATAAAATTGGCGAAAGCTATTTGCAATTGGGTATTTTCCCATAAAGCAATAAATTAAACTAAAAAAGCAGCGAATGAAAATTTCATTCGCTGCTTTTTTATGCTTTGAAAACTTTGGATTATCTAATTAATGATAGAGTGCCAGTGATAGGGAAAGTATTGCCATTAGCGCACAGCACTTCTAATTGATACATAAATACATCACTACTCATTGGCTTGCCATTAAAATTTCCATCCCAGCCTAAACTTGGGTTGTTAATTCCTGTATGCTCTGAATTAAAAACCATACCACCCCAACGGTTAAAGATTTTTAAATAAACTAACTCTTTAACACCAGTTCCTTGTACATAAAATCTGCTGTTGATACCATCTACACCGGGTGTAAATGCATTGGGGACATACACTGCGTTAGTAGCATCACATAATACATGGATGGTAATATCTTGCGAATCTACGCAGCCATAGCCGTTGGTAACTGTTACATGATAAGTGGTAGTAACATCAGGAGAAAATGTGGGGTCTAAACAATTTGTGCAGCTAATATTATAGTTCGGAGACCATGAGACTACAGCTGTTCCAGGTGGAACTATGTTCGGTATTCTTATAGGTCTACCAGCAACAATACCATTTAAATCTCTATCCATCACGATACTTTGCGGCAAAATTACTTGCACACCTACTGTTACACTAACGCTATCACAATGTCCTACTACTAATGCATTGTAATAAGAAGTTGCTCCAGGAGTAACGGTTACCATTGAGTCTCTTGAAATAACAGTATGAAATGCATCTGTCCAAGTGTATCTAATACCACCATGTACATAAAGATTAGCCGAACTACCTACACAAATGGTAGTATCGCCACCGCCATTGGGTGAAACTAAAGGAATTACATGTATTTTAACACTATCTTCTGCTTGGCAACTACCAACATTGCTTAATACGGTTAAGTAGTAAGTTTTATCACTCGAAGCGGCAATTATAGGGTGTGCAATAGTGTAAACTGATAAACCAGCTGGTTGATACCAAGTGAATGTATTATTTACCATATCCAAATTTGAACAACCTAAAGTAACTGGTTGATTGGCACACACCAAAGTATCGTTGCCAGCACAAGCTTCAGGATTGGCATAACAAGTTAAATTGGTGCGGAATGTATCTGTACAAAATTTATTTGTAGTAACAATATAAGTAATTGGGTAAATACCTGGCGTAGGATAACTATGCGAATTACCATCTGGTAAACCAGTGGTAATTAAATCAGGAGAACCATCGCCCCAATTTAATACATGATTGTTAATAAAAGTTGGCGACGAAACTGAAGAAGCATCAAATACACTACCTGTGTTCAATGGAGCACAGCCCGAAATATTGGTTATATTCAATCCAGCTGTAGGATGAGCATATAAGCAAATTTGTTTAGTTACGCTATCTTTACAACCAACACTATTAGTAGCTATTAATTTAATGGTATAACAAATGTTGCCTTGACCAGAAGGGAGTGTAAAGGTATGCGATGGGTTGCTAGAAGATGATTGACAGGTATTTAATATGGAGTCGCCAAAATTCCAGCAATAAGTTAATCCAACAGAAGGTATTGATGTATTAGTCATTGTTAAATTAATGCTGGTTGAACAAAATACGGTATCAATTAAAGTAAAGTTAGGAACAATGTTAGGTAATACTACTACATTTTTAGAAATGCTTGTATCAATGCATCCGTGATAAGAAGTATCAATCAAAACAGCACTAAAGATTCCAGCAGTATTAAAACAATTTTGAGGTGATTGTTGTGTACTACTCATAGTATTATTTGTCCAGTCAAAATACCACTGATAATGCATTCCTTGCGGAGCATCGGGGTTAATAGAAGTATTGGTAAATTGAATACAGTTTCCAATGCAAATAGTATCAGGTGAATTGGTAAATTGAGCAGTAGGGAATGGGTAAATTCTAATGACAAAATTTTGAGTCATGGAATCGGTACAACCCAAACTGGTTTGTATTTTCAATTTTACTGAATAAGTGCCTAATGTGTTAATGGTAACCGTTGGATTTTGTGAGTTGAAAGACTGAACAATGCTATTAGATGCTGAATCTATAATATCCCAATGATAGCTGGTTATATTTACCCCGTATATAAAAGGATAAGACGATAATGAAGAATCAGTCAAATGCACCACCGCACTTCCACAAAAATTGCTATTCAGTGGTATTCTGGCAAAGTTAGCTTTTGGGCAATCAACATTCACAGTATCATTTAAAGGATAAACGCAAGTTCCATCTGAAATATAGGCAGCTACAATTTTATGACCGCATTGATTAAATGCATGTCCAAAATGATAAGCTCCTTTCCCACTGGTATCGTAAGGAATTTGCGAATAACCATCTCCACCCCAATAGGCAAAAATACCTGTAATGGAGTTGGTACTATCATTAAAATAAACGGAATCACCTTTGCATGCAAAGTGGCTAAGGGCATTAAATTTACCATGAGGACCTTTAACATAAACAATTTTTGATGCCGCAGTACTTGAGCACCCTAATTGGCTCGTAATTGCCCAATTGATGGTGTAAGCACCGACATAACCAAATGGAAGTTGAATGGAACTTGGTATGGTAGTGGTTCCTGTATTAGAGTAGTTGTAAACAAATGTTGTAGTTGATGGAGGTGGCAAAGCTACACTCACCACTAAGTTATCGTATGCGCCATACGAACAATTCAGAATGGTTCCAAAACTGCCTGGGCAATTAAAAGTGTCTGGTGCTGTGAAACAAGCTACCGGATTCTGAATATGAATCAATGTGCAAGTATCTGATTGGCATTTATGTCCAGCCGAATCAGTGTAATAATTACTAACGTTTAAGTGCAGATAGTAGTAGCCTGTTGAATCAAATATTTGATTGCTTGATAAAAAAGAACCGTTACTTTGAGCTAATTTTGGTGAGCCATGACATCCATCAGAAAACTTAGTGAGCGACCAACTAGTAGCCGTTACATATCCAGTAGAAGCCGATTGAAAAGTTATTTGTGTTCCTTTGCACAAAACCGTATCAATAAACCCATTTGAACTCGGCAACCCTGTATAGTTTGCACCAACTGCAGTAAGGCTGGGAAATGGACTAAAATAAGTTTGTAGCCCACTGCTAAAAGTATGGCAACCAAAAGTATCATAAATGATAAAGAATGGGTTTTGTGGTACTGTTGTGTAACAGTGCTGAATGGTCGTCCAAGGTCCCCAAATGGTTTTGCTAGTGCCATCACCAAAATTAATTACAGTGTGAGAAATAATTGTGTGACAAAAAACTGCCTTTAAAGTAAAGTTTACACACTTTGTGCAGCCTGAAGTTGGTGCAGAAGCATGAATTAATTTGTCGGGCACATGATGTCCTGAGGAATCTTGAATATCATGAACTGCTACAGTAAGATGTGTATCATCGAAGCAGGAACCCGAGGCATTGGCATAATGCAATGTAACTTGAAATATACCACAACTATCAAATAAATGGCGTACATTTAATCCAGTAGTGTCTCTTGAACCATCACCCCAACTCCATTTAATTACAGGTTCAAAAGGATTATTTGGAGTAGAACCAGATGCTGAAAAACTCCATAAATTGCTTGTACCATCTCTACATACATTTGTTGATGTTCCTCCATTTATCTGATTTGCAGTTATTGTGGCAGTTACTGGATAAACAATTACATTTTCACAAACCGTATCAACATCACAGAGCAAATGCAGTTTATCATATATACTCATACAAACCAAATAGGTACCTCCCAAGTAAGTAACATCAAAACGGCTTGGGATTTTATTAGGTGCATACATACCATCTAATAAAAAACTACCAGGAGTATTGTTGGGTTCCCAAATATGTATTTTGAAAGAGTCGTTAATCGGCAATGGAGCACCACAATTATAGTATTTTACCCTTGGTTTGTAAGTTACAATAGGTGAAAATGCAGCCCCAGAAGAACAGTGAAGTGAGTCTATTAGAAATGCTTCAATCCCTTTTACGCAGATAGTATCATGCAAGGTTAAAGTATCAACACAATCATTATCGGTGATTATAAAATGGGCAATGTATTTTCCAGTATCTGAAAAGCAGATTTTATCCGTATCGCATTTTGAAGAAGAAACATAAATAGGGAGTTTACCTGCTTTTGTAAAATACCATTTACATGCAATACTACTGCACTTACTCAAAGGGTGATGGGCGTCTGGCGTAAGATGTAAGGAAGAATCGGGATAAACGTATAAACAGGCAGTTGGGGCAGATTGACTACTTTGTCTTTTTAAACAAATTGTATTGCTGGAAATGGTAAATTTAGGATGAATCGTGTGCCCAATTGTAATTAGATTTTTTTTCTTAATCGTATCAAAACATGATACACCACCAATAGCTTTTGTAACGTGAAGCAACCAAACTGAATAACAGGTATCTTTTTGGTAAAATCCATTAAAACGGTGAAATATTTTAGAACCAATAGTGCCGTTAAAAGTGCTAACAGTTAATCCTGCTGAATCCCAAATAAACCATTTGTAAAGACTATCATTAGTGGTTGTACATTTAAAAGTATCACTAACAGAACCACATCCTCTTAGTGCATTGAAAGTAATATCACCATAAGGTTGCGTTAACGAAATTGTATCTGAGTTATAAGCACAACAACCACCATTTGCAATACTTTGACACACTTTCAAATAAACAATATGGCTACCAAATCCAGAAAAGGTAGTATTGCAAGTAGTTGTAGCAGATAATGGTGTACCAGTATAAGTTGGAGTATTATACCATTCCTGACTATAACCTGGTAGGTTTTGGCTTACAATTGGTGTTTGAAAACAGAAGGCATGACTTTGAGCACAATAACTATTTAAATAACCCGAACATAAATTTATTGCGGCTGAAGGCGATGGGTTTACCGTAATGGTTACTGAGGATGTTATTCCCCCAACACCACAGTTGCTACAACTGTTATAAATCGAATCTCCTTGAATAGAAATTATGTAATTAACTGCTACTAAACAAGTAGAAGGAATGCTAAAAAAACCTGTACCATTGTTTATACAACTTGAAAGTGGACCCAAAACAATAGGTACGGCGCAAGGTGGCGACCCTACAACAGGAGTGGCAATAATATTTGCAGTAATGCAACAAGAACTTGGTGGTAATGTGCCACAAGAATTAAGTGTAACCTGAAAAGGTGAACCAGTGCAAACCGTGGATGGTGATACCGAAATGGAAGGTATCGGATTGGTACAAATGCCTTGCAAGCAAACAGCATTTGTTGTTGAATCCGTATTGGAACAACCAAATACTGGATTGGTTTGCATTTGTTGATAAACCAACATTTTAATATCATAGCACCCAACTAAAGGAAATAAGTGAGATTGTGGATTGGTTGTGCTTGCTGAAATAGTAGGTGTGGAAGGATATCCATTTCCAGGGAGAGTAGGAATCCACCAAGTATAGGTGCAATTTGCTGGGCTTGCCGTTAAATTAATTGTTTGTGGTGCAACACAAGTATTGCCTGCAGTTACATTAATTAATCCTTGTGGTGAACAATAAACCTTTACTGCAGTTTGTGCAGTTCTGAATGAATCAATTACAGCGCAGCCATTGCCATCTACAACAACCAAAAAAATACCGTTGTTAGGATTGTGTGTAATTGGGTCGCAAAAATATGTATGCGATGCACTACCACAACCCACACCAGGTGTGCCATTACATCTTACAGTGTCATTAGTTCCGCCACCCAGCGACCAAATGAAAGTATATGGAGGAACAGTTTTCGGGTCGGCTGGAATAAATGTGGTATTCACCACATCACACCCAATATTCGGGGTTGCAGTAAAATTAGCTATTGGCGAGGGGCGCTGAATTACTACGCATTGACAATAAGTGCTGGTTTGATTGCCATGATAAACTTTTAAACAAAGCTGATAATAGCCTGCACCATAAGTTTGTAATCCAAAAGAAGCGTTTGCATTGCCTTGGTGCGAACCATAGGGAATTGAAATGACTGGAGTCCAAGGGCCCGCACAACCATTAGCAATCGTACTTGTACTTTCAGTCCATTTAGATGAGTCATAAGTGCCAGTCGAAGTATGT
>CAIQHW010000495.1 GCA_903871715.1 uncultured bacterium | reverse complement strand
GTGAAGCGCGCCAACGACGCTCACCGGCAATTATTGTATACATATTTTGTTCATTTTTTACTACAACAATTGGTTGCAGGATTCCTTGTTCAGAAATAGACCTAGCAAGTTGTTCAAGCTGTAGTTGATCGAAATGTTTTCTTGGCTGATCAGACTTAGGAACTATAGTATCAATAGATAGTTTATGTATTCGTTCGTCACTTCCTGCTGTAACATTGGATACACTAAAACCTTTTGGCATTAGAATATCAAAGCCTTTGCCTAAACCTTTATTAGTTGCCACGTTGTATAACCTCCTTTGTCAAAGCCTTGTAAGCTTTTGATCCTTTAGACCATTTATCATATTCAAAAATCGATTTTCCATGACTTGGTGCTTCTGCAAGACGAACATTACGAGGTATGACCGTAGAAAACACTATGTCGCCAAATACACGAACAACTTCAGCTCGCACTTGCTCGCTCAAGGATGTTCGGGAATCATACATAGTTAAAAGCACACCAAATATCTGTAGCGTTGGATTGAGGCCAGTTTGTATCTGTTGGACTACCTGGATTAATTGGCTCAACCCTTCCATTGCATAATACTCTGTTTGAACGGGAACAATCACATCAGTTGAAGCTACGAGCGCGTTTACTGTTAAGAGTCCGAGGCTCGGGGGGCAATCTATTAAAACGTAATCATAACTTCCTAGATTGCTTACTAAGAACTCTTTTAGTCTAAGCTCTCTCTTCTCTACCCCAGATAGTGATACCTCTGCGGCAGCCAGATCAGAATTTGTAGGTATAAGATTAATATTCTGCGTTGAAGTAACCATTGTTACTTGATCAAAAGGAACACTCTCAAGTAAGGCGTTATACGTACCCTTCACGATATCCATTTTTTCAACACCGAGTCCACTAGTAGCATTGCCCTGGGGGTCGAGATCAATAACTAAAATCTTGAAATCTTTTTTCGCGAGGCCTGCGGCAAGATTAATAGTGGTCGTTGTTTTTCCGACTCCCCCTTTTTGATTTAAGATTGATATCACTCTTGTCATACACCCTGTCCCTGCAATATTTATTCTCTCTAATTTTACCATTTTACGATTTATTATTCATAACATAATGTTATACGAATTAAGCGTACGCTTTTTATACAATTATTGTTGTAAAAAGTATTCTTAACAGATTGTATTAAATATAAGTTTTGTATTAATTTTTTAATAATGCGTTGTATTTTTTAATAATAAACAGTCTTTATTATTGCTTACGTGAAGTGTAATTGGAAAATGTGTTTTTAAAGTAATAATCGCTTCTTTTACGAAGCGATTATTACTGCTATTTACTACTTTTTCAACAACAAGCCTGCGAGGTACTTACTGTTTATGTGTAGCCTGCCTTTTGTGACAATAGCTTTCTCAACACTTATGTTTATTTTTGTAATTTAAGTATGCCAAATTAATATATTTAATGCAAGCATATAAGAACAAATAATGTGCTCATTATCCACAGGTTACTGTGCTATGAAATAGTCTAACTGGTAGGTTGTGTTGGGGGTTGGACTATCTACAGTTTGAATGGTGAACGCCGTAGAAGTACTGGCCTTAAAATACTTAAGATTTGTCATAGCGCTATTATCGGCATTTAGTATTACTCTCGGCGCCTTCCCATAAGGAGTATTGAAGGTAATGTTAGCGAGGGTTCCTGATGATGTGTTGGCTCCTGTAGTTATAGTAATGGTACCTGCAGTATCGTTACCATCTATTGTCACTGTTGGTGCTGCAATACTATTTAAAGGATCGGCAGTACCCGCTGCAGTATCTACACTAGCCGTAGGAGTATCCCCTGCTGTAATGATATGACCATTGATGGTGATGTTCTGTACGGAGATGTTTTGCACTGTTAGAGTACCACTAAAGGTAGCATCACCGGTAACACTTAGAGTTGAGGATATAACTACAGGGCCAGAGGCATTGAGGTTACCACTAATAACGAGCGCTCCACTTATGACAGCATCACCACTAATTGCTAGTCCGTTACCCTGTATTTGCTGTGCGGTAGTTAATGGATCAACGGTGTAGTATTGTGGT
>CAIQHW010000494.1 GCA_903871715.1 uncultured bacterium | reverse complement strand
CGGAATGCTGCTTCCGAAATCCAGTTTTTACAAGTGAGAGTGTTACCTGTTGGCGATTTGATAATGCGTTTTGCTATTGTTGACATGAATATTGATTTAAAAATTGAGTTGCGAAGTTAAGCAACTGTTTTCTTCAATAATAGTTCACAAACGATATTCTACAACTCATCGAAACAAAGTCTATTTTTGCCGCAATAAATTTTCAAAAATGAACAAACAAATAATCAACACAACCAATGCTCCAGCGCCGATTGGTCCATATAGTCAGGCGGTGAAAGCCAACGGATTTTTATTTTGCAGCGGACAAATTGCTTTGCATCCGCAAACTGGCGAATTAATGATGGCTGATTTGGAAACCGAAACCAAACAAGTGATGGCAAACATTAAAGCCTTGCTGGATGAAGCTTCGATTGATTTTTCAAACATCATCAAAACAACCATTTTTTTAAGCGACATGAGTTTGTTTGCCAAAGTGAATGAAATTTATGGTAGTTATTTTTCCGAAAATTTTCCAGCTCGTGAAACTGTGGCGGTAAAAACTTTACCACGAAATGTGAATGTTGAAATTTCAGTAACTGCAGTTTTATAATCTCACAAATTGAGTAATAACAAGTGTTTTAAGCTTTGCATTGATTTCGGGAATACCCGAACCAAATGTGCTGTATTTGAAAATGATGATATAGTTTTCACCGAAGCGTTTGAAAAATTCACTTTAGCTGAAGTAAAGAAAATTTTTAAAAAATTTCCTGAAATATCAGCTTCCATTGTTTGTTCGGTAATAAAAACTCCGAAAAATATTTTGGCTTTTTTGGATGATAAAACACAACTGACGGAATTAAATCATCAAACAAAAATTCCACTCAAAAATAAATATGCTTCGCCCGAAACATTAGGCAAAGACCGATTGGCAGTGAGTTGTGGTGCATTTAGTTTATTCCCAAAAACAAATTTACTCATCATCAATTGCGGCACTTGCATCACTTTCGATTTTGTAAATTCCAAACAAGAATATTTGGGTGGAAGCATTTCGTTAGGATTGGAAATGCGTTTTAAAGCATTGCATCATTTCACACAAAGATTGCCTTTAATCAGTAAAAAAGAAATTAAACAATTAATTGGCACTGATACTTCATCAAGTATTGTAACTGGCGTAATTAACGGAACTGTTGCAGAGTTAGAAGGGATAATTAAAAACTACGAAGCAAAATATTCTGGCTTGCAAATCGTTATCACAGGCGGTGATGCAGACTTTTTGAAAAAGCACTTAAAAAATCGCATCTTTGCCGCCCCGAACTTGACTTTAATCGGGTTGAACTCAATTTTAAATCATTTGCAAATTCATTGATGAAAAAAATATTTTCAGTTTTACTTTTTACCATAATTTTTATTTCAAAAATTTTCGCTCAAGAAAATATACCTTATAGCCGCTATGGCATTGGTTCTTTGCAACCTATGCAATTTCAAAGCACGATGGGTATGGGAAACTTAAGCACAGCATTTCAAAGCGATTGGATGCAAAACCCTAGCAATCCAGCATCCTACGCATCATTGGCAGATAAATCTATGGTCTTTGATGCAGCACTACAAATGCGTTGGAATACGTTAAATGATGGTAGTAACAGCGCTACATTTTTCAACATGCAGCCAGCTTATTTAGGATTAGGCACAATGATTAAAAGTGGCAAAAAATTGAGAGTGGGCCTGGGTTTCAGTCTATTGCCCTATAGCAAATTATCTTACAATATTTCTCAAAAATCAACTTCAACCGATTTGCCTTTGGTGGATAAATATGCTTTCACTGGAAGTGGAGCCACCTACAAAGTACAAATGGCAACGGGTGTAAAATATAAAAACCTATCACTCGGAATACAAGGTGGCTACATGTTTGGCAGATTATTTTACGATTCACAAGTTTATTATCCCGATTCATCAGGCACATTAGGTTCAGAATATTATCGCATTCAAAACCCTGGCGGCTTTTGCTGGCAAGGTGGTTTGCAATACTTGATACCTTTAAAAAAAGAAAATAAAATTGTTTTGGGAGCAACATATATTGGTGCAACAACTTTGCGGACTTCTGAAAGTGAGGTGTGGCGAAGGTTTAACAGTACTGGCGGCTCTTACCAGTATTTGGTAGATACCGTAAAATATATTTCCGACACATCGGGCAACATGAAAATTCCATCTTCGTTTTCAGTTGGTGTACAATGGATGAACGGGCGGCAATGGGCTGTGGGCGCAGAGTTTAAGCAACAAGATTGGAGTTTGTTTAGAAATTTTAATCAAGCCGATTCTTTGAAAAAAAGTTGGGGACTGGCTGTGGGTGGCTATTTCAGCCCCGACCCATTATCGACACAAGTATTGCGAAAAAGCATTTATAAATTTGGATTCAATTATGGATTAGACCCCATTTATTTGCGCAACAAACAATTTAATTATTACTCTTTTAGCGGCGGCGTATCTATTCCATTTACTTTCAAGGCCGAGGAAAACCGCCCTATGCTAATGTTTCTGCATTTAAATTTTGAAACAGGTTCGCATGGTTCCACTTCATCTGGATTAGTAAACGAAAGTTTTTTTCGATTTAATTTTGGTGTAACCATTAGTGGAAATTGGTATCAAAAACGAAAATTTGATTAAGGCTAAAAACAAAAAAGCAACTTTCATAAAAAATGAAAATTGCTTTGAAATGTGCGCCCACATGGACTTGAACCAAGGACCCTCTGATTATGAGTCAGATGCTCTAACCAGCTGAGCTATAGGCGCAATGCTTTTTTGAGCGGCTGCAAAAGTAGTTTTTTTTGAAAATAAATTCACATTTTGCCATCGAAATTTTTATGCAAAATCCAACCATTTTAGCCATTGAATCTTCTTGCGATGATACTGCTGCAGCAGTGTTAAAAAACGGAAAAGTAGTTTCCAATTTTATTGCCGACCAAAAAATTCATCAGCAATATGGCGGCGTTGTGCCCGAATTGGCTTCACGAGACCATTTGAAAAATATGGTGCCAGTAGTAGAAGAAGCGTTAAAAAAATCGCAAACAAAAATTGAGGATGTGGATGCTTTTGCTTGCACCATTTCGCCGGGTTTGATGGGTTCGTTGTTGGTGGGCGTTTGTTTTGCCAAAGGTTTGGCGCTGGCAATGAACAAACCGCTGATTGGCGTAAACCACATGCAGGCGCACGTTTTGGCAAATTTTATTGATGAGCTAACGCCAAAATTTCCATGTTTGTGTTTAACCGTTTCGGGTGGTCATACACAAATTGTGTTGATGAAAAATTTTTTAGAACAAGAAATTATTGGGCAAAGTATGGATGATGCCGCAGGCGAAGCATTTGATAAAACCGCAAAAATGTTGGGGTTGCCTTATCCAGGTGGTCCGTTGATTGATAAATACGCACAACTAGGAAACCCGCTGTCATTCAGCTTTCCCGAGCCCAAGATTGATGGATTGAATTTCAGTTTTTCGGGTTTCAAAACTTCGGTTTTATATTTTTTGCAAAAACAAAAAAAGGAAAACGAAAATTTTGTGCAAGAAAATTTGAACAACATTTGTGCATCGGTGCAGCATCGCATCGTTTCGTTTTTAATCAACAAACTAAAAAAAGCAGCCGAGCAAACTGGCATCAAAGAAATTTGCATCGCTGGCGGAGTGAGCGCCAACAGCAGTTTGCGGCTGATGGCAACCGAAACAGCACAACAATTAAATTGGAATCTCTACATTCCAAAAATGGAATATTGCACCGATAATGCAGCCATGATAGCTATTACAGCCTATCACAAATTGCTAAACAATCAAGTAGATGATTTAAGTTTAAGCCCTTCGGCAAGATGATTGAAGTTTTTACAAAAAACTATTTGTTGAAATACCAGTTTTGAAGCTGTATTAAAGACCAGAGCCGATTATAAAGATGATGTTGCCCTTGGTTTAAAAATTTATTTTTAAGTTCTTTTACCACTTCATAATTTACAAAACCAGCTTCATTTATTTTTTCTTCGCTTAAAAAATCATCCAGCAAATATATCAAATCATTTTTCAACCAATGCTGCAAAGGCACAGAGAATCCCCACTTCGGGCGATTAAAAAATTCTTGTGGTACAAAATCATACAAGATTTCTTTCAGCAAATATTTTTGAACACCGTTTTTTATTTTCAATTTTTCATCCACATTAAGGCAATATTCTACTACTCGATAATCCAAAAAAGGAGTTCGAGTTTCTAACGAAAATTGCATGCTGGCTCTATCCACTTTTACCAATAAATCATCTTTCAAATAATATTTCAAATCAAACAACGATTGCTCTTCAGCCGCATTCAGCTTGCGTTTGGTGGTGAAATGATAATCAAATTTAAAATTACTTTGCCATTCTTTTTTAACCAAATTTTTCAATTCTGTTTTTGAAAAAAGATATTGCTCTTGCGAAAAAATATGACCATGCAAATCGTGGTCATTTTCAAAATTCAACACATCGGCAATGCGTTTAAATCGTGATGGCATTTGTTTCAACACTGCACTCATTGGTTTGCGCAAAGCCGCTACCATCGGATTGTTCAATCGCTTTGCCCAATTATACATACCATAACCCAACATCAATTCATCACCACCATCACCACTCAAAGTCATGGTTACATGCTGCTTCGCTAATTTTGAAACCAACATTGTTGGCAACGCAGATGAATCAGCATAAGGCTCGTCATAAGCCGATGCCATTTTTGGAATCAACTCAAACACATCTTTTTCGCTCACCATAAATTCGTGGTGATTAGTTTTGAGATAGTTGGATATTTTTCGAGCATGTTCACTTTCATTGTGTGTGGCTTCTTTAAAGCCGATGGAAAAAGTTTTTACTGGCGTGCTGCTGTGTTGCTGTGCCATGGCTGTAACCAAACTGGAATCAATACCTCCGCTTAAAAATGTACCAAATGGCACATCGCTAATCATTCGATATTTTACCGATTGCAGCAACAAATTTTTCAGTTCTTTTTTTGTTTCATCAAAATCAGAAAATGTTTTTTCCAAAATTTTTTCTTCCGCTTTCCAATAAAAATTGATGTTCAAATTTTCGTTTTGCATAACAGCAAAAGCACCAGCTGGCATTTTTTTTATTTGCCTGTAAATGCTTAATGGCTCGGCAATGTAGCCGATGTGTAAATATTGATTGATGGCTTCGGCATCAATTTTCAAATCCTTTTTTAGAGTCGAAAAATTGATGACCGCTTTTAATTCAGAACCGAAAACAAAGCATCCGTTTTCAAAATAATAATACAAAGGCTTTACACCCAACCTATCTCGAAATATTGATAAACAGTGCGTTTGCTTGTCATAAATGGCAATGGCAAACATGCCATTAAGCTGATGCACAAGATCATTTTTCCAAAAAGCAAAGGCTTCTAAAATCACTTCCGAATCGGAGTGTGTTTTGAAAATTAACTCCGTTTTATTTTTCTCGAAATATTCTTTTTGCAGCCTTGCAGCAATTTCTTGATAGTTGAAAATTTCGCCGTTGAACACCATCACATATCGGCTACAATGGCTGTGCATGGGCTGATTGGCGGCGGTGCTTAAATCAATAATGCTTAATCGCCGATGCCCTAATCCGCAAGTTTGATTTTCGTTCCAAAAAAATCCAGCAGCATCAGGACCACGATGGGGCATCGTGTTGGTTATTTTTTCCAACTCGTTTTTTTCGTAAGATTTTTGAAAAGAAAAATAGCCTGCTATGCCACACATAATTTTTGAAAATTACTTTCTTAAAAATAAATAGGCTATTAAAATGAGCCACGAATGTTCTTGCTTAAAATTTTTGTCGATGATGGAATGCGTTTTCAACCATTGCGTTGCTTCGTGCATTACAGGCTGAATAGTGTTGGATTTCAGCCAATTTAATTGTGGTGCTTGAAAGCCTAATTTATCTTTTCGCCAAGTAATTTCTGGTGGTAAATACGGTTCCATTGATTTACGCAAAATATATTTGCTCCAACCATTTTTGATTAAAAGATGAGATGGCAATGAATGTGCAAACTCCACCAAATTATGATTCAAAAATGGCAACCTAACTTCGATGGAATGCGCCATAGAACTTCGGTCGGCAAAACGCAATAGCTTATGCAACCCATATTGAGTTGTGAATGCATTGGTAGCCTCTTTCAATGAGTTAAATTGCACAAACGGGTTTCTTTTTTCTTGATATTGATACAAAAAATCGCGAGATAAATATTTGTTCTTTTCGCTGCCAAAAGTAATATTTTTAAAGTGCATAGCATTTTCGTAAGACTTAGGAAAATAGGCTTGCAAATAAAATGATGAACCCAAAGAAAAATCTTTATTGATGTTGCTTTTATATGCATTCATTTCTTTAAAAAATTCATCGCGATTATTTAAAAATAATTGGCGCAACATTGTAAAATGAAAATGTGTGTAGCCAGCCAAATATTCATCAGAGCCTTGTCCATCAATCAACACTTTTACTCCATTTTCGGCAGCCAATTTCATCACCTCCCATTGCGCTACAATGCTGGCACTTGAAAATGGTTCTTCTTGATAATAAAGAATTTTTTCTACTGAATCTAAAAATGTTTTTTCATTGGGTGTAGTTTGAATACTTTGCACTTTACATTTATCGGTAACAATGGAAATAAATTTGCCCTCATCCAATTTTGGGTCTTTAAATCGTGCAGAAAATGCTTTTAAATCGCCTTTATATAATTCGCGAACCACACAAACAATCGAACTTGAATCCAAGCCGCCAGAAAGCGATGTACCAAATGGAACATCCGCCTGCATACGGGTTTTAATAGAATCAAAAAATAATTCTTCAAATTTTTTGATGGCTTGCTCTTCACTTATTTGCGAATCTGTTTCGCCAGATAATTGCCAGTATTTTTTCTTCTGAATTCTGCCTGTATCGTCAATAATAATATAGTGGGCTGCTTCTAATCGAAAAATATTTTCGTAAAAAGTTTCTTCAAAATTGAATGGATTTTCCATCATTTCGTTTGCCAAAAAATGATAAAGCATTCTAAAATTAAAATCCCTTTCTACCAAGCCCGATGCAAATAAAGTTTTGATTTCTGAAGCAAATGCAAATACACCTTGTGAAGCTGAATAATGGTAGTGGAAAGGCTTTTCGCCAAATCTATCTCTAGCGCAAAAAAGCTTTTGATTTTTTTCATCCCAAATGCCAAAGGCAAACATGCCATCCATCATTTGCAAACATTCAACACCATATTCTGCATACAATGCCAATATAACTTCCGTATCGCTTTGACTTTTAAATTGATACCCCTTTTGTTGTAATTTTTCTTTTAAAGGTTTGTAATTATATAATTCGCCATTGTAGGTAATGGTGTATAAACCCTCATAGGTCATGGGTTGTGAGGCATTTTCAGATAAGTCAATAATGCGCAACCGATTATGCCCAAATCCAATTTTTTGTTCGGGATGTATCCATGTTTTTGAATCGTCGGGTCCACGGTGAGTTTGAATACTCACCATTTTATTCAACTCTAGCTCATCAACATCTTTGCTGTAGAACTTATAAACGCCTACTATACCACACATTTTTTGAATTAGGTTTTGGATGATACAAGTTGAACTTGCACAATATTAATTTGTTTACAAAGAAGATTTTAGAAAAAATGAGTGTACAAACATAATACTTACATTCTTTCTGACAATTTATTTGCTCAATATTTTAAGATTAATTTCGTCGCTAAATTTAAACCATGAAAGCTCATAACTCTTTGCAGCATGCTTCCAGCCCATACTTATTGCAACATGCCGCCAACCCAGTACAGTGGCATATTTGGGGCGATGAAGCATTGCAATTGGCAAAAGAAAATGATAAACCCATTTTGTTGAGTATTGGTTATAGCAGTTGCCATTGGTGCCATGTAATGGCGCATGAAAGTTTTGAAAATGAAACCACTGCTGCCTTGATGAATGAGCATTTTATCAACATAAAAGTGGATAGAGAAGAAAGACCCGATTTAGACCACATTTACATGAATGCCATTCAAATCCTTACTGGAAGCGGCGGCTGGCCATTGAATGTTTTTCTTACACCCGATTTAAAACCATTTTATGGCGGCACTTATTTTCCACCAAAGCCGCTACAAAACCGAGCTTCGTGGAATGATGTGTTGTGGCACATGGCTGATGCTTTCAAAAATAAACGAGATGAAGTAGAACAGCAAGCGCAACAATTGCTCGATTATATTTCCAACGATGTGACTTCGGTTTTGAAAAAAAAATCACTCGAAAATAATTTGGGCGAAATCAATTTTTCAGAAAAATTATTTTCAGAAAGCGATTTTGAAAAAATGTTTTCGCAAATGCAACTGCGCTTT
The DNA here is from genome assembly GCA_903871715.1 of uncultured bacterium. GTDB lineage: Bacteria > Bacteroidota > Bacteroidia > Chitinophagales > CAIODY01 > CAIODY01. The sequence goes on along the minus strand of CAIQHW010000494.1, from coordinate 2,861 downwards.
GATAGCCTTCATGGCGGTTTTGAAGCCGCACCAAAATTTTTAGGCACCATGAATATGGAATGGCTGCTGATGCAAAATTATTTTTTTAACAAAAAAAATGGATTAGAACATGTTCAATTGTCGCTGACAAAGATGTTGAGTGGCGGAATTTATGACCAATTGGGCGGAGGCATTTCGCGATACAGCACCGATGCACAGTGGTTTGCGCCACACTTTGAAAAAATGTTGTACGACAATGCTTTGATGTTAAAAACAATGGCGCAAACATTTTTAGTAACCAAAGATGACCTGCTAAAAACAAAAGCCAATCACATTTTACAGTTTTTAAAAAGAGAAATGCAAGCTGCCAATGGTGGTTTCTATTCTGCTCTGGATGCCGATTCAGAAGGTGTGGAAGGAAAATTTTATGGTTGGCAATTTGATGAAATAAAAAATGCTCTGAATAATAATGAATGGAAAATTGTGCAACCATTTTACAATATCACTACCGAGGGCAATTGGGAACATGGTTTCAACATTTTACATCAAGCTATCGAAAAAAACAAATTAGCCGAGGGATTAAATTTGGATGAAAAAGTTGTTGCGGAAAATTTAAAATCGGCGCACGAAAAATTGTTTTCAATTCGTGAAAAAAAAATCCGTCCGCAATTAGATAATAAACAACTTTTAGCTTGGAATGCTCTGCTCATAAGTGGTTTGAGCCAATGTTATAAATCATTTGGTGATGATGAATTTAAAAATTGTGCTTTGCAAATGGTTGATTTTTTTTCAAAAAAATTGAGCAACAACTTTCCAAATTTGTATCATCAATGCACCCTCGAAAAATCATCACAGGCAGCATTTTTGGACGATTATGCTTTTGCGATGCAAGCCCTTTTAGATGTTTATGCCATCACTTTTGATGAGAAATATTTGCAGAAATCATATCAAATTGCGCAACACATTATTACTCATTTTTCAAAACCCGATTCGCCATTTTTTTATTTTACAGCAAAAGAGCAAACTGATATAATCAGCCGCAGCATTGAGTTGTATGATGGAGCACTACCTTCACCCAATTCGGTTATTTGCCGATGTTTTTTAAAATTGAGTGTTTTATTCAACGATGAAAAATTGTTTGAAATTGCGCAGCAACAATTAGCAGAAGTAAAAGCAGCAATGATACAATATCCTACATCCTTTGCCAACTGGGCTTGCGCTTCAATGGAGTTGGAAAATCATTTGGCTGAAATTATTTGCTGCGGCGAAAATGCTGAAAAAATAATTGCTGAATTGCAACAACATTATTTACCTGCTTCCATAATGTTGTTGAAAATTAAAAATTCTGAATTGCAAATTTTAGAACCTTACCCAATGGATAAAAATAAAATTTTTGTTTGTAGAAATAAAACTTGCGAAGCCCCAGTTATTGATTCAGAAGGTGTTTTAAGGCTATTAAAAAATAACTAGCTGAATTTGTTGCAACCTATTTAAGTTTGCAGAAAAAACAATGGCTACCATTTTTACAAAAATCATTAACGGAGAAATTCCTTGTTATAAAGTGGCTGAAGATGTCAATCACTTGGCTTTTTTAGATATTAGTCCGTTGGCAAAAGGACATTCATTAGTCATTCCAAAAAAAGAAACCGATTACATTTTTGATTTAGCAGATGATGAATTGCACGCACTCACTTTGTTTGCAAAAAAAGTAGCGGTGGCTTTGAAAAAATCTGTTAGCTGTAAACGCATTGGTATAGCGGTGATTGGACTCGAAGTACCACACACTCATATACACTTGATTCCGATGAATCAAGTGAGTGATATGAATTTTGCAAATCCAAAATTGAAATTGAGTAGTGATGAATTAAAAGAAATTTCGGAAAAAATCAGAGCAAATTTTTAAGAAAATCAAATCCCTTTGACATTCTCAATCTCTGTCCAGCCTTGCTTTCCGTTGGTTAAAATTATTTTTTGCCAGTCATTTAATTGTTCCATCGTTTGCACCTTTAATCCTTCGTGTACTACAAATAAATCGGTAGAAGTAGCATCGGGTGCGCTTTTCACGGTGATGTTGGATGGAATTACTACTGCAAATTTTTTATCTTCCAACGTTGCATTGCTTCGCCAAGCAATGTAAAAGAAAAATACGCCAGCGATGAAACCTATTGTTACCATTGTCATTCCGAGCCTGTTCATGGCTGAAAAATAATTCAACAACCAACCTGCTAACATCATCCACAAAAATAAAATCGCAATAATGCTCCACACTTTTGCTGAAAAAAAATGGAGAAAATTATTCCACCATCTGAATAAAAAAAACTGAGGCAACGCATCAACATCTTTATCAACCAATCGAAGGTTTGAAATTTTCAGATTCGTATTAACATCATCATCTGTAGGATTTATTTCGTGTGCTTTTTCATAACACCAAACTGCCAAACCGATTTCATGATTTTTAAAATGAGCATTACCTGCATTCAAAAATAATTCGGAATTCGTGTAACCAATTCTTATCAAACTGTCATACAAATTGGTAGCTGCTTCGTAGTTTTTATTTTGATAAGCATGATTAGCTAATTGCCACAAAGTATTGGCTGAATCAGCTTTTGCGAAGCTGAACCAGATTAGTCCTAGTAAAAACAAAATCGTCTTTTTCATTCTCAAATTATTTTGCTTTCCAAATCCACAATTAGTTCTGTTGCATTTTTATACACCTGCTCCATTCCACCTTGTACTGCCGAAGGTGTGTAAAGAGCCATTTCGCAATCATCTAACACATGAATAAATTTAGCTGAAGTTTCATCAGCAATATTCTTTTGTTTAAATGACTCTACTATATTTTCTTTACTTAAATCAGCAGTTTGGATTTTCATTTTATTGCT
>CAIQHW010000493.1 GCA_903871715.1 uncultured bacterium | reverse complement strand
GCAGAAGCTGCAAATTCTTTCACTTTTTTTGAAGAATTTTGATTTCTTAATGCTTTACTTGCATCTGTTGCAACTTTGTTGCTTGTTTGTTTTTTGTTTATCATGTTTTTGATTATTATTTTAAAATTGTTATTAAATAGCCATGTTTAAAGCAAATAGTTTATTTAAACATTCTTCAACGAGCACTTTTGAAGAAACAAAACGATTTCCCTGCTCTACTAAATAGATTGCATCAAATTTATCAGGGATGCCCAGTTTTATTTGTGGATTATTAACCCAACCTGTTTCATTGTTTTTGTTGATGTAAAAACAATACCGTTCAATTTTATCGTGCTCGATTTGATAACCCTCCCCCTTATTTTTTCTTTTCGATTCTTCATTATTGTAAGCAATAAACAAGTATATTTTGTTTGGCAATTCTCTTAAATAAAGCTGGATAGTTAGAGAATAATTATCATAGGGCATATGGGGTATATTTAATACTCTTCTATTGCCCACATTTTCAATTTTGGGGAGTTGAATGTATTTGTTTTTAAGTTTTACTTCCTCTAAAAATTTTTCAAATTCTTCATTGATAAAGCTAAAAGCAATAGGTGAAAATAATATTCGATGATTATTTAGATTATCCTCTAATTCCGCCTGTTCCATTGATAGATTGCTGTTTGCTTGTACGAATGTTTGGTTCATAATAATATTTGTGCTTTGGTGTTTTATGCAAATGTAAGCAAAATACTAATACCAAACTCTTTGTATGTTTTAAATTTTTAGCTGTTTGTTGTAAATTCTTAAGTAGTTTAAAAACAACCTCCTCAACTCGAAAAACAACCTACCAAACTAAGATAACAATGTAGTAAACTAATTAAACTGGGTTGTTATTCAACATAACTGGGTTGTTTTTCGAGTTAACAACGTACTTATTCGAGTTGAGCAGGTTGTTATGTTAGTTTGCTACGTACCAAACTCACATAACAAGGTTGTCATTCAACATAACTACATGGTTAACTCACATTTGCATGTTGTTTTTTTAATCCACGTGAAACACTTGGCACTAAAGCATAAAGCCAATAAGAAAAACAGAAAGAGGCTTTAAATCCTATAACCATGGCTGCTTTGCAGCATTATAAATAAATTAACAAACTATGGAAGATTGTGTGAAACATTTTTTAAAACCTATCGTATAATATAATTGTTAGCCGATAGCTTAATATTTAAGTTGCTAACCACAACTGTAGTTGCCTTGAAAAAGCAGCCAGAAAGTTATCATAACACGACTAATGAAAAGGAGGTGTTTAAAATGAGCTTCAAAAAGAAGGTGAAAAGTGCTGTGATGAACAAAGCTGCCGTGAGGCTGGCTGGTATGACACAAATTGATACCGATAAAGCTCGGGTGATTGATTATGGCGATACGGGCAATACGCTTACCAAAGTGGAAGTAGCTGCTAAAATGCAGTTGTGTACAAACTTGATGCTAGCCTATAACAAATTGTTGGACCAAGCTGATGCCATATCCAACAACTTTGATATTGTCGAAGGTCAACTGAATGATATGTGTGCCAGCGTATTAGCAGGGGCTGAAGGTAAGTTTGGCAGAGACAGCAATGAACTGGAAGAATTGGGCGGCACTCGAAAAAGTGACCGTAAGAAACCAGTTCGTAAAGCAAAACCAGCTGCCACAAAATAATGTGGGGCATTGGGTTTTGTAAATTTTGAAGAGCCACTCTATGAAGCCTTGGGGTGGCTTTTTTATGGGCAGCCACAAAGGCTCAAAGATGCTAAGAAATTAAAACAATTGCATACTAACTCTTCGAGTCTTAGTGTTTTTGTGGCAGAGGTGTTTTTCTTTAGTATTTCATTAGCCAATTAGCACATCATCACATTATCAAATTGCTTTCGTAGCTTTGCACCAATCCTTTATTTTATGCCCATTCTGTTTTTTACCCACGAAATTAAATTTACACTCAAGCAAAAATCGTTGCTAAAACCATGGATTGAAAATGTGTTGAAACAACATAAGAAAAAATTGAACAGCCTTACCTACGTGTTTTGTAGTGATGACTACTTGTTAGAAATTAATCAGGGTTTTTTGCAACACGATTTTTATACTGATATCATCACCTTCGATTACTCATCTAAAACCGAAGTGGAAAGCGAAATTTACATTAGTATAGATAGAGTAAAAGAAAACGCATCGGTTTTAAAAGTACCCTTCGAGCAAGAATTGCATCGGGTAATGGTGCATGGCGTATTGCACTTATGTGGCATGAAAGATAAAACCAAAGCCCAACAAGCCGACATGAGAGCCGAAGAAGATAAGCAATTAAAACAGTTAAAAAGCAAGAAAGCGAAGACAAAATAATTTTTAACAATTGACTGTCAATTAGTTAACACATTGTTTCACGTGAAACATCTTTTGGCATTAAGTCAACATCTTTTCAAAACATAAGGCATAAATCTTTTCATTGCCTTTATCTAACCACTTGTTTTTTGAGGGCATGTATTCAAATCCATTCTTCAACAACACACCTTTCGAGGCATTGTTTCCTTCAAATACGGTAGCAAAAACTTTAGTAAAATGCAATTGGGTTTTCATCAATGCTAATTGTTGTCGTATGGCTTCTGTCGCAATTCCTTTGCCCCAATGCTCTTCTCCAACCCAATAACCCAACTCTACCAATTCTCGGTTTCCCTCACGAATATGTGCGCCACACAAACCCAACAATTGGTTTGTTTCACGTGAAACAATTGCCCAAACCCAATCGGTTTCTTTCTTGGTTTCGGCTTCCACCCGATTCAAAAAATCATAAGCATCATTCATGGTAAATGGTGTGGGTATGCGAAGCAACATCTTGGTTATGTTGGGGTTTTTCAAATGATGATAAATAACTTCGGCATCATTTTGCTGCACCGGGCGAAGGAATATTTGCGGTTGGTTAATCATTGCCACAAAAGTCGTAATTTTGCAAACAATTTTACAATTATGTTTCAGTCGTATGATGTGATAGTGGCAGGTGCTGGTCATGCAGGATGCGAAGCCGCCGCTGCCGCTGCCAATATGGGCAGTAAAGTTTTATTGATAACCATGAATATGCAAACCATCGCACAGATGAGTTGTAACCCTGCTATGGGTGGTGTGGCAAAAGGACAAATAGTAAGAGAGATAGATGCTATGGGCGGCTATTCGGGAATTGTGAGCGACAAAAGCATGATTCAGTTCAGAATGTTGAACCGCTCGAAAGGACCAGCCATGTGGAGCCCAAGAACACAAAACGACAGGATGCTATTCGCTGCGGAATGGCGAAACATGTTGGAGCAAACACCTAACGTTGATTTTTTTCAGGACATGGTGGTCAATTTGCTGGTAGAAAACGGAAAGGTTTGTGGTGTGAAAACGGGAATGGGAATGGAGATAAAAGCAAAATCAGTCGTATTAACCAGCGGAACTTTTTTAAACGGCATTATTCACATTGGCGAAAAACAATTTGGCGGTGGCAGATTAGCGGAAAAAGCAGCCACAGGAATTACCGAACAATTGGTTTCGTTGGGTTTTGATGCCGACAGATTAAAAACAGGAACGCCACCACGGATTGATGGACGTTCGTTGGACTATACTAAAATGGAAGTGCAGGATGGCGATGAAGAAATCGTTGGCTTTTCTTACATGGATATTCCCAAGCCAACCAAACAAAGATGTTGTTGGATAACATACACCAACCAAAATGTACACGACATTTTAAAAACAGGATTCGACCGTTCGCCCATGTATGCAGGAAGAATTGACGGCGTCGGACCAAGATATTGCCCCAGCATCGAAGATAAAATCAATCGCTTTGCCCAAAGAGACCGACATCAGATATTTGTAGAACCAGAAGGTTGGAATACGGTGGAAATATATGTGAATGGTTTCTCAACATCATTACCAGAAGAGGTACAATACAAAGCTTTGCAACAAGTGCCGGGGTTTGAAAATGTAAAATTCTTCCGTCCCGGATATGCCATCGAGTACGATTACTTTCCGCCAACGCAATTAAAAAACACTTTGGAAACGAAGTTGGTGAAGAACCTGTTTTTTGCAGGGCAGATAAACGGAACAACTGGATATGAAGAAGCCGCCTGCCAAGGATTGATGGCTGGCATCAATGCACACTTAGCGGTACGCGAAGAACAACCATTTATTTTAGGAAGAAACGATGCGTATATCGGGGTGTTGATTGACGACTTAATTACCAAAGGAACGGAAGAGCCTTACCGCATGTTCACCAGCCGAGCCGAATACCGAATGATTTTGCGACAAGATAATGCTGATTTACGATTAACTGAATTATCCTATCAACTCGGATTGACAAAAGAAGATAGAATGCAAAAAACAGAAAAAAAGAGAAATAACGCAAAAGCCATTATTTCGCATTTTGAAAAAACAAGCGTTGAACCTTTGGAAATCAATGAATTGCTGTTGAGCTTGAACAGCGCAGAACTCACCCAAAGGCAAAAATTGTTGTTAATTGCGCTTCGTCCACAAGTGAAATTAGAATACTTAAATAAACTACCCAGCGTTAAATCGTTTTTAGAGCCCTTCACATTGGAAGAACGTGAACAGGCAGAAATACAAATGAAATACGAAACCTACATTGCCAAAGAATTGGAATTGGTGATGAAAATGCAACGCCTGGAAGATGTGGTGATTCCTGAAACATTCAACTACCATAAATTAAGTTCGCTTTCGATGGAATCGAGAGAGAAGCTGACGAAAATCAAACCAGCTACTTTGGGTCAGGCAAGCCGAATAAGTGGGGTTTCACCCAGCGATGTGCAAGTGTTGATGATATTTATGGGCAGATGATAAATCCACCAACTTGTCTTGATTAAAAATTGGAACAATTTGATGTTTTCTAAAACATTCATTAATTTTACGTAAAGAATTACGCAAAAAACCTTACATAAAGTTAATGTAATCATAACTTTAATCAAACCAATTAAAGTCAAAAATGACTTTAATTTTGCATAGTTAAATAAACTTAAAAAATCAGATACCCAAACACTACTCAACCCTAATCCCTATTTTATGTTACAAACCTTTACCCATAAGCTTTTAGCTACCGCTTTCTTGTTTATTTTCTGTTCGGTCTCTAACATAAGTTGGGGGCAAACAACGGCTTTTGTTGATGCTTTCGGAAGAAGCAGCTTAACAACAAGCGCACCCACAACTTACAGCGTTTCTGGAAGTGGAACACAGGCAATTGCTGCAAGTTTCAGTTCTTCACAAGGTAATTCCTTACAATTAAAAGGTGCAGCATCAACAACAGGGAATGAATATGTGAGTGGTTTAATTTCTTCATTTTCTTCTTTCAATTCGGTTTTGTCGTCTAATTCAGGTCTTGTAACATGGACTGTTAATGTTAATACTACGAGAAGTTCTACCTTAGCTGGAATCAGCACCTCTGGTGCATCCTCTTATGGACAAGCCGTTATACTTGCAGGAACGAGTGGAACATTTTCAAGTGGAAATGGTTACGCACTTGTCTATGGACCCTCAGGATCAAGAAATTATGAGTTAATATCTTACAATGGAGGAATTGCTACAACAAAGACTGTAATCATTAACTCTGGTACAAATGATTTTTCTGGCGCAACTAATTATGTTTCCCTTAAAGTTACTTACAATCCATCAGGTAATTTATGGTCATTGTATGTCAGAGATGATGGATCAAGCGATTGGACGGATGCTGGAACAGGAACATTTACACAAATTGGTTCTGCAACAGCTAATACAGATTACACGAGCTCTACCATGGTTGCCTTTGGATTTTTTTGTAACCATTCCAATCCAGCAAGTCCACCAACGTTTAATTTCGACAATTTTAAAGTAACAGTTCCAACAGTAGCTACTAACTATTATTGGAATGGCAGCAATACATCAGCATTAAGTGGTAACTGGAATGCTAGTTCAAATTATTTTAGCACACCAACTGCAACAACAACATTAGCCCCTTGGGTAGATGGTTCATCTAATATTGCCAATTTTCAAACGACCAATGGCGGTACAGTTACTTTGGTAGCCAATCGTACTTTTAATCAAGCCAATATATCGGGAACTAATTTTATTTTCTCGACAGCCAATGGTGGTGGTTCGGGTTATCAATTAAATGGACCAATTGTTTTGGCTGCTAGTGCTGCACTTCAAATGCCTGTTGATAATAGTTTAACCAATGACGCAACATTAGATTTATTCGGGAATCTATCAGGAGGAAGTTCTTCAGCATTAAATATCCGTTGTAATACTACAACAGCAGCCAATTCTTCGAGAATAAATTTGGCAGCAAACAACGTGGCTGTTTCAGTTCCTACAGTTAATATAACAGGTTCAGGTACATCACAAGCAGGTTTTGTAGCTACTGCAACTGGCACTACTGTTTCATCAAACATTGTAAACAACTCTTCCGCTGCAACAATGATTGGTGCAACGAGCGGCAATGATATTACAATAACAGGAAACATAAGCGGTAGCGGTTCGGTTTTGTTTGCTGCAGGGCAAAATGGAGGTAGTGGAAACATTACATTAACCCCATCTACCAGTAATACTTATAATGGCACCACTTATTTTAATGGTGGAACTGGAACAGTTAAATTAGGCAATGTAAATGGATTGTCTTCTTCGTCAGATATTGTAATGGGCGCAAACTCTACTTTTGGGCAAACATTGGATTTGAATGGTGTAAGCCCCACATTTCAATCTTTAGCCTCAAATGGTGGAACAGGAAGTATTACTAACAACTCAACTTCAGCCAACAGCACATTAACTGTGAATCAAACTAGTACCCAATCGTTTGGATTAGTAATAAGCGATGGTTCCAATAAAACAACAGCGTTAACAAAATCGGGTGCAGGCTCATTAACATTAAGTGCTGTAAATACTTATACTGGTGCAACAACAGTAAGTGGTGGAAAATTAGTAGTATCGGGCAATACCTCTGCTTCAGGTGCTTATACAGTTTCAAATGCAACGCTGAATATTACAGGGACGCCTACAGTTCCTGCAAGTTTTAACTTAAACTCAAATGGTATTTTATTAATCCCAGGTCATGCTAATACGGGAACAAACCCAACAAGTTTTACTGCTGGATATCTTACTATGAATGGTGGAACAATCCAATGTAATGGAAGCGGAATTGATTTTAGTAATTCATCAGCAAAATTTAAAGGAATAACCCTTAGCGGCGGTGGTGGAACAATGGATGCCAATGGCAATAACACCATTACGCTGCAACCAACCATTGCAGGAACAGGTGGATTAACACTTACCAATTCTGGTGCTGCAGGGGGTATTGTTTTGGTAAACCAAGGCTCAAATAATGGTACAGCAAACACCTCGGCGCATACCTATTCTGGAGGAACAACAATTAATGGAAACACTAATGGCATAACTGTAAGAGTAGGCGGCGCTAATGCTTTCCCAACTACAACTGCATTAAACTTGAGCACATCAAATGCTACTTTAGATTTAACCAATTCTGGTGCTGGAAATTATAGCACTCAGGTAGGTTCATTAACTGGAAGTGGAAATATTACTTTAGGAAGTGCAACACTAACCGTTTCGGGTACATCAAGCACTTCTTACTCAGGAGTAATGAGTGGTACTGGAGGTTTAACAAAAGCCGGAAGCAGTACATTGACACTATCAAATGCAAATACTTATTCAGGTGCAACCAGTATTAATGTGGGTGCAATTTCAGTGAGTGCAGACAATAATTTAGGAACGGCCCCGGGTTTAGCAACTGTTGGAAATATTGTTTTGGGTGGGGGTACTTTATCCGCAGCAACAGGATTTACTTTAAACAGCAATAGAGGAATTTCTTTGACTGCTTCTACAAATAGCGCAATTGATGTAGCTGCATCACAAACCTTAACCTATGGTGGAATTATTGCTGGGTCAGGGAATCTTTCAAAAACATCTGCAGGAACACTAACGCTAGGCGGTGCAAATACTTATTCAGGAACAACAACAGTGAGCGCTGGAACTTTGGGGTTAAATGGAACTTTAGCTTCCAATATTACTGTTAGCAGCGGTGCAACACTAAGTGGTACAGGATCTACAAGCGGAACTTGCAGCATTTCAGGGACAATAAGTCCTGCCACATCAGGCACAACAGGCACTTTGAGTACTGGAAATTTTTCTACGGCTAATGGAAGTGCTTATACTTTAGATATTACAGATGTAGGAACATTGAGCACTAATTGTGACAAAATTGCTTCAACAGGCACTTTTACAATTGCTTCTACAACCACCATTAATGCCACTTTCAGCGGAAATGGAATTTCAAATTTTGTATCCAACGCCACTTATAGTTGGGTTATTGGAACATACACTTCTGGCACACCTTCAATTGGAACTATTACTGTGAATGTTAGCGGAATCACACCTCAAGGCCAATTCACAGTAAGTGCAAGCGGCGGCAATATTGTGTTGACTTATACCCCAACTACATTAACCATTTCATCGCAAGCCGCAACCGCAACTAATTTAACGCAAAACACTCCCAACAACAATGTTTATACTTTAATAGGAACGGCTTCTGGAGCCACAGTTACTGTTACTGCAATAACTTTTACTGGAACTTACACAGCAGCCGATTTAACTAATTTCAAATTATATTACAACACAACCGGAACATTCGGGACTACAACTCAATTAGGAAGCACAATTACTTCAATTCCTTCCAGCGGTAGTTCTATAACTTTTTCAGGATTATCGCAAACAATTGCAGTTGGCACACCTGGTTATTTTTATTTAACTACTGATATTCCTTGTGCTGCAAATGGTGGAAACACTTTACAAATCAGTGCTGTTACTACATCAAATATAACTACTACTTCGGCAGTAACTGGTTCAACTTCGGCTAGTACTTCATTAAGTATTGTTGCTACCACACCAAATAATGTTGGTTCGGTTACACCAACGGCTGGCAATAATCAAGTGTCGGTTGCATTTGCCACACCAAGCGGCTGTTATAGTGAAGTGATGATAGTTGCTACAGCTACTAATGCCAATAATAATGGTACACCAACAGGCAATGGAAGTAGTTATACCGCCAGTTTAACCTATGGTAATGGAACGGCATTTGGAAATGGATTTGTTGTTTACAAAGGTTCAACTTCACCTCAAGTAGTTACAGGATTAACAAACGGAACGCTTTATTATTTTAAAGTTTTTACAAGAAACGGAACAAGCTGGAGCAGCGGTGTAGAACAAAGTGCAACACCAGCATTAATACCAACCACTATTTATTCACAAGGGTTTGAAACAGGAACATTGTCTTCGCCAAATTATTCTGGTGGAGCTACTATGGATGCTAATTTGAGTAATTCAAATTGGTCTGTCGGTGGCTCTGCAACAGCTTTCTTATATAGTGGAAATGGCGGAGGAAACGCTTTGGGAATCAGCTCGAATGCAACAAGTGCATCGCCATATACCTTGACTTTCAACGTAACAAGCGGTTATCAACTTTCAGTTACTGCATATAATTATTGGAGACAATCATCACAAGCTACTAATACAGTTTCTTCCATTACAATTAACGGAACTACAATAACAAATGGTTCTGTTAATTGTCCAACTTCAGGTTCAAGTATTGGTTCAACAAATGTTCAAAATACAGTTTCTGGTTTGACAGGGACAATTACTGTGTTGGTAAATATTATCGGCAGTGGCTCGTTTAGAATTGATGATTTTACTTTAATCGGTAACGTAACCGCTGTTCCTAATTATTATCTAGCTGCTAACACCGACCCAACAGTTGCTACCAACTGGAGCACCAACACGACCGGAACTGGCGGCACACAGCCTATATCAATGGCTTCACCTGGTTATTGGTATGTAACACAAAACAGCAATACACCAACTACAACTTGGGCAAATAGTTGGACACCAAGTGGAACAGTTTATGTTGCATCAGGTTCAACCTTCAACATTGCAGGAACAATGGATTTAGGTAGCTCAACTCAAATTGTGGCTTTAGGTGCTTCATCTACAATTAATGCAACAGCAAATGGATATATCAAAACCAGCAACAGCAACGGGTTTTATGGTAGTACATCTACTTCCATCAGCAATTCAAACAGCCCAACAATCAGCTTGAACACAGCATCAACAGTTGAGTACAATAGCATAAGCACACAATCCGTAACCACAAGTGTTACTTATGGAAACGTGAAATTCACGGGTAGTGGTGGTACTTACAATATTTCATCGGCTTTAGGAACAAGTGGTTCGCCTTATGTTTTTGCAAATGGAACTTTGTCTTTATCGGCCGGAACGCTTTATTTATCAACTGCGGCGGCGAATACAAGTTATATTTCAGTAGGAAATGTTTCCATCACTGGTGGTACTTTAGATAATTTATCAACTGCATCTGGCACATCATGTTATTTGTATATAAGTGGTAACTGGTCGCAAAGTGCAGGCATAGTCCAGTTTTCAGGCATTGGCTATGGCAAAATAATTTTTAGTGGTGGAGCTTCATCTACCTATTCAGGATTAACTTCCAGCTCAAGTTTTATTTATTGGTTAATGCAAGTTACTAACTCAACAACATTGACTTTGAACAGCAATGTGGCGTTAAATGGATCTACAAATGGCACCAATGTTTTTACACTTGATTTAAGCTCAACTTTGATTGATGGCGGATATACAATTTTAGCGAACAACTCAAGCGGAACCACCAGTGGCAATGCTTTTGTGATTAGCGGCAGTTATAAAGCAAGCAACAAAAATGGTTTTTCAGGAACAGTGTCAACAACTATTTCAACTTCATCAACCTCATTGCAACTTAGCAGCAGCACTTATAATTTAATTTCATTAGGAAGTTCATCAACTGTTGAATATGCAGCAACAACAGGCACACAAACAGTTAGCGCAAGAAGCGATTACAACAATATGACATTATCAGGTGGCAGCGCAAAAACATTAGGCGGTGCATCAACTGTTGCTGGGGTTTTAACTTTATCAAATGGAATTTTAACAACCACTGCCTCTAATTTACTTACACTTACTAATACCGCAAATACTGCAATATCAGGCGGTTCAGCCACTTCATTTATTAATGGTCCAATCACTTGGACTTTGGGAGCTGCCTCATCAGGCACTTACACAATTCCTGTTGGTGTAACTTCAACTTATTATCCAATGGCATTTGTAGCCGGAACGATTTCAAGCGGAAGCCCAACCATCAATGTGCAAGCATTTGCCACAGCACCATCTGGTACTGCTGATGGCAGTAGCATTGCAGCCGTTGGAACAGAATATTGGAAAGTAATAACCACTGGCGCAACATTTTCTGCATCATCATTCTCATTGGCAAAAACTACAAGTTTAGGTTCGTTGAATGTTATCGCTAAAAGCACAACCAATGCAACTTTGAGTTTTTCAAGCATTGGCGGCAGTTCGGGAACTGTGAGCAACACAACAGGATTAGTCAACAGCAGCAGCGGCTTGAGTGGGGTATCAACATTGTATTTATGCTTTGGTCAAACATTTCAAACATATTATTTAAAAGCTGGCGGCGCTACAAATAATTTAACAGATTGGTTTAGCAATAGCAACGGAACTGGCTCTAATCCTACATCTTTTACAGGTGTTGGAACTTATTGGAACGTCATCAACAACGCCTCTGTAAATAATGCAGCGGCTTGGACTTTAGGTACCAATTCAAAGATAATTGTTGGGGATGGAACAAATTCAACAGCGTTCATTATTCCATCATCAGCTGCCATCACGGGCACAACCGATGTTTCAAACAATGCGAACTTGATTATTCAATCTTCAACAATACCAACATTTGGTACTATTTCAACAGGCAGTACCATTACTTATGATGGAACATTGGCGCAAACCATTACTGCAACTACCTATTACAACTTAACTATTTCAGGAAGTCGAGGTGCAAATGTGATTACATTACCTTCCCGACAAATTACGGTGAACAACACATTTGACCCAAGCAGCTATAGCTCTTCTGCTACAACGCCAGTAGTTGTTGGTACAGATACTTTCAACTTTAGCAGTGCATCAGCACAAACAGTTCCTGCATTTTATTACGGAAGATTAAACTTAGGAACGGGACCGAGAACTTGGGCTTCAGGCGGCATCATTGATGTCAATCAAGGATTTACGCCAACTTCAGGAACCAATACAATAACTGGTAGTACAATTCGATATTCTTCAACTTTATCAGGTTGGATTTTATCTTCATTCACTACCAACTTTTCAACTTATCAATATTACAACTTAATATTTTCAGGCAGCGGTTCTTGGTCAATGAATAATTTAGCATTGAAAGTTAAAAATGATTTAACGGTTTCAGCAGGAACATTAATCTTGAATGGCTCATCATCCAATTCCAATGCAGTTTTCACAGTGGATGGAAAAGTAACTTTAAGTGGCGGAACAATTTTAACAAACAGCAACACTACCTACACTTCAACATTTAATATTGGTGGTGATTTTACTTTGAATGGCGGAACACTTACTCGTTCAGCTGGTGCTGCTGCGGCTTCAGTGGTTTTCAATAATGCATCATCAATTCAAAATTATACACAATCATCTGGAACAATTTCTGGAACAATATCAATTAACATAGGAACAGGATCAACTACTAACACTTTGAAATTATTATCGCCAATGACTTTGGGCTCTGTAACAACCAATAACATCACTGTAAATGTTTTATCGGGTGCAGGCATTGATTTTGGAAATTATGCAGTTACCCAAAACACATCGGGCGGCATATTTAATTTACAAAGCGGTTCAAACCTATACACAGCCAATGCTTTAGGTATTCTTTCAAGCGGTACTACAGGTTCGGTTTTGACAACAACTCGTACTTTTAGTTCTGGAGCAAATTATATTTTCAATAGTTCTTCGCCACAAGCCACTGGAAATTTTAGCACTACTCCAACCGCTTCAACGGTAAATGGATTAACTATTAATAGCCCAGTGGGTACTAATGTAATTACATTAACCAACTCATTAAGCATGAATCAGCTTTCTTTAGCTGGTGGCTTATTAGATGGCGGTAGTTCAAACACGATTAGTATTTTATCAGGGGGAAATATTGCTTCGACAGGTGGCGATTTTACAAGCCCGAATAATAGAACAATTGCATTTTTAGGAACAGGCACGGTTACTGGCACAGTTAATTTTTATCCTGCTGTAACAATTGCAGGAGCGGTAAATTTTGGTGTAGGAGCAGCTATACAAAAAAGTCTAACCATTAATACTGGCGGCTCTGTAATAGGCTATGCACCATCTTTCGCACTTTATTCCTTGCTAAAATATAACACAGGCGGCGTTTACAACAGAGGTTTAGAATTAAGCACCACAAGTGGCGCTGGCTATCCTTACCATGTGCAAGTGAGCAATAATACTACTTTAAACTTAAGTGGCAGTGCGCCATCCACCTCTCAATCTTGTGCTGGTGATGTAACTATAGATAGTGGTTCAAAATTAACTATGAATCAATCAAGCGACCAAATGACAGCAACATTTACAGTTGGTGGGAATTTAAACATTAATGGAACACTTGAATTATCAGCACTTTCAGGCGGTGATTTAATGTTAAAAGGAAATTGGACTCGAGCCAACGGCGCAACTTTTACCCAGCAACATCGCAAAGTAACCTTTGGTGGCACAACACCACAAACCATTACTGCTACAGGTGCTACTGCTGAAACCTTTGATGCCCTTTCTATCAATAACACCTCATCGTTGTCAACAGCAAACACGGGTGTATTGATGGCTTCGGGAAACAATCTGGTAGTGAATGACAGCTTGATTTTAACCAATGGCAAACTAAATGTAGGTGCTGGAGAAGTGCAAATTTTAAATACTGACGCCAATGCTATTCAAGGTCATGCACTCAATTCAAGCAATCCGTCTGCCTCCAACTCATTTGTAGTGGGAATACTTCGTCGAAAAATTTCTACTACTGCAACTGCTTATGATTTCCCATTAGGTACTGATGGTAATCAATATGAAGTAGCACAAATCAATGTAAATAGCAATAGCAATGTAGATAATTTAAAGGCAAAGTTTTATCAGTTTGATAGCAATTGTAGTTATGCTGCCAACAAGCCCACCTTTAATGCACCAGCACCAAACAATGCTGGAGTGCATATTTCAGCCATTGTAGATATGTTGAATTATGGCTATTACATTGTTGAACCATACGACAACACCAATACCTTAATTACATTACCAATAATAAATTATGATGCTCAAATGACATTCAACGGGCACAGCAATGGTGCTACAGGCTCGTCGGCTGTGGGGGCAAAATGCTATACCTTAATCAAACAACCAAGTTGTGGTAGCAATGCTTGGAGCTTGGGTGGCGGCACTTACAACAGCACCCAACAAATGGCTGCATCATCGCCTACCAACACTACTACTGTTACGTTAAAATTGTTTGGCTTGGGAAGTTTCTCTCAATTTGATGGGGGCTTTAACCCTGATGAAGTATTACCGATTGAATTGCTTGATTTTACTGCACAACAAAAAGGCAATGATGCTTTGTTAAATTGGAGTACGGCATCGGAAACCAATAACGATGAATTTGATGTAGAGCGCAGCTTTGATGGCATTTCGTTTGAAAAAATTGCTGTTGTAAAAAGCAAAGGCGAAAGAGCTAATAATTATGCTTATAATGATGCCAATATCACTGCGCAAAACAATACTGTGTTGTATTATCGCTTGCGTCAAGTTGATTTTAATGGCGATTTTAGCTATTCTCCTGTAAGAGCATTGTTGATGAATAGTAACAATTCGAATCCTTTTGTGGTAAATGGGTTATATCCCAATCCTTTTAACGATAATGTAAAAGCCAACATCACTTTAAGCAATGCTACCACTATCAACTATCAACTATTCGATTTAAAAGGCAATATGGTTTTACAACAAACTATTAATGCCAACAAAGGAGAAAACAATGTAAACATTAATGGTTTAAGTGGCTTATCCGCAGGCACTTATTTGCTGAAAATAAATAGCAATGGCAACAGCTTTAATAGCCAATTGCAAAAACAGTAAAGATATATAGGTTGTAGATTTCAGTAAATAAAAAATCCTGTATCGGTTTGGTACGGGATTTTTTTATGCACTTAAAGGTCGGTGATTTGCATTTGGCTGTTTATAAAACTTCTAAACTCCACTACATTATTTTATTATACTAAAATACCCTAAAGGTGGTATTGATATGGCTTGCAACAATAGCTACCTTTGCATTTTATTTTCAATACCCACCTCTATTTAAAAATGCCTGCATGTATGCCCTTAAAGGGGTTTGAAACAAAATCAATGTCAATAAACATGTTAAAAATACAAGCAAAAAAGTAAAAAAGCTTAATACCAAAATACAAAGAAGTTTGTATTGACAAAGGCATATTTCATACTTTATCTTTGTAGCCAATAATCTTTACCAAATCAAACAGCGTTTTTTAAAACATCAACCAAACCACATTTTAAACTTTATCAACCAACACCTTATGACACCACATCACTCACGTCCAATCGCCAATCGCCAATCGCCAATCGCCAATCGCCAATCGCCTTCATTTTTAGGGCAAGCAAGGTAAGCCTTATCATGGCAGCAATTATTTTTTCTTCGGCTTTTATTTATAAAGCAAAAGCACAAACCGCCGATAGTGCATTTACAATAACCGACACTTCGGTAACCACTATCAACAATATGATAGTAACCGATAGCAGCGGACATACTACCTTGTTTGCTGGTGGGCAACAAAGCAATTTTAATGGCAAAGTGGGTGTGGGCACAGCCAGCCCCAGTAGCAAGCTGGCTATTTACGATGCCATTACTGCTTCGTTTCGTATCAGCCAACCTTTTAAAAAAGATACTACCCACCACAACAATTTTAGGGGCACACATAATAGTTTAATAGGCAACGATGGGCAGCCCATTAGCAACTTTGATATTAATATATTAAACGACAACACTGCCGATAATATTTTTAGAAGCGGTAGTGTAATATTAAGAACCAGCAACGATGTAAACGACCCCGAACAGGTGCAAGGAGTTAATTTTAATGCTACCTCCTCTATTTCAGGTGCTATTGCTGCAGCCACACCACAATTAGAAGCTCAAGGCTGTGGTGCCCAATATATGCCACCCAGCATGGTATTTAACTCTAGAGATTTTGGATGGTATGGGTTCACTTGCCCCAGTGGCAATCCAAGTATATTAAACATGTATTTAGACCCTGTGGGCAATTTAACCACCACTGGTGGCGCTACATTTAATGGCAATACCAGTGTAACAGGCGGCGATTTTGTGGTGTATGATAATTCGGGAAAAGCTAACCCCTTACTTAAACTAAACCAAGCCGACCAAACCTTAACTTTAAATGGTGAATTTATCATTAACAACCCCACCACAAGCAATAAAATCTTTGAAGTGCATCAAGCCGATAATTATATTTATGCCCGTGATATACACGTAACCCAAAATAATTTCCCAGATTATGTATTTGCTGCCGATTATAAACTAATGGGCTTGCACGATGTAGAAAACTACATTAACCAAAACCACCACTTGCCCGAAATGCCCACCGCAAAAGAAGTAGCACAAAACGATTTGTCTGTGTCTGAAACCACAACCTTGCTTACTAAAAAGATAGAGGAACTAACGCTTTACATGATTGAACTGAAAAAAGAAAACGAAGCCATTAAAGCTCAACTTAAAAGTGTAAGAAAATGAAAGTAAATATACTTTTCTTTATCATAATTCTATTTTTAGTAAATGAAAAAGGATTTTCTCTATCATTTTTAAAAAAAGATACCGCCAAGAATCACGGAATAAATTATGGTGTTTCTTTCGGAATTGGTACCCCCTATTGCAAAGTCACAAATTATCTTTATGAGTTTTACCCTAGTACTACTCTGTTAAAAACAAATAATATCTCTCGAATAGGTGCGTTGATTTTTGAAATAAACAGAATTAGGTTACAAACTGAGTTGGGTGTTTCCTTTACACATAACTCTTACCACATTATCTCTCACTCAAATGGTGTGAATCCATATCCATCTGCAGGGGGTAATAGTTTTAATAACTATTATGAGTATCAAGACTGTTTGGGTTACTCCTTATCTTTAAAACAGAATATTCTTAATTACAAGACGATTAAATTCTATTTTGGCATTGGGTACTGTTATATGTTCACGACATGGATTAGCACAAGTTTATCAAAGATTATTGCCAATATAAATATCCCTCTTGATAAAAGAAAAAAGATTAGTCTTTTTACAACTTTTGAAAATTGTTACTACTACAATAAACTTAAAAGTACAACCAATAGTGAATACAACGTAAAAAAAATAAATTTTTCATTAGGCTTTCAATACAAATTCTTCTAACTATGCAAAAAATAAATTTTACTCTTACCTTCTTATTGACAACTTTATCCTTTTATGCTAAATGTCAAGCCACATATAATTATCCATCAAATGGCGGGTGGCAATTAGTTTTTGAAGATAACTTTACAAATGGTCCTTATAATAAGGAAGATTGGAACTATTATATTGATGGATCGGGTGGGGTCGGTCATATTTTAGACCACTATCCAAATTCAAGTACAGAATATTGGTATCGAGATTATCAGTCAATAATTTTAGAAAAAAATATTGTCTATTCAACTCCAAGTAGTTTTGTAACATTAGTTTCAAAACCAGAGTCTCCAGTAATTTCTGAATATGCTCAATGTTCAGCTACTAATTCTATTCTACAAGATCAAATTCCAAATTACAGAGCATTTAATTATTCAGCAGCAGCCCTTTCCTCCAAAAAAAGTTATCTATACGGTAAGTTTGAAATTAGATTTCGCATAACTGATGTTCAGGGTTATTGGCCTGCTTTTTGGTTGTGGGGTTTCTCCTGCGACCCTTATAACGTATACGGAGAGTATTATAGAGAAATTGACATGTTTGAATTTGTCACAAATAAAATTCATACTCTACCTTCTCATCTTCATAGCAATAGTAGTTATACAACAACTAATTCTCCAAATACTTTATGTGCAAACTCTTTATCTGTTGATCATTCAGCAAAATGGCTTCCATTTGGAAATGGATTTATTAGGTTCGATTATACATCATGGAATGTACTAACATTTTACTGGGAACCAGGTAGAATAGAAATTTTAATTAACGGTGTTTCTGCATGGGTTTTAAATGATAATGGTTACCTATTAGAGCCTAGTGGTAATATCAAATTTGATAAACCAATGACTCTTGTTATTAATAATAGAACTCACAATGAAGATAATAGTACTTGGTATGGTGGTATATCCGATGCTGACCCAGACCCAACTGTTAGTACACAATCGGATTTAGATATTGATTACATAAGAATATGGCAAAGATTAGATTGTGGTCAAGATTTGCAAGTGAATAATATCAGTCAGTGGCAGGGAGATCATAATTACCTTGGTAATAGTGTTTATTTTAATGCCCCAACTTCTTGGGTTGATGCAAATGGAAATTCGCAATGCTTGTGCACCTATCCTGGTGTTGAATGCCCAGTTGGCAGCGGTAATTGGGTTATGGGTAATAGCCAATATATTGATGCCTATTATACCGATAGCTGGCATGCTACTAACGAATTTCAAACCCAAAACCAAGTTGGAGGCACTACTTTAAGATTGCATCAAGTGCCTTGCACTACTTATTCGCAATATAGAACCAAAAACCCAGATGAACACCCAGATATTAATACCTTAATGGCTCAATGGGATGCAGCAGGCATTAAATACAATATTCGCCATGCACCACCGCCTAATGGAGATTCTACAAAAAGCTTATTGCAAAGCAATAATCAATTTACCGTTTTCCCCAACCCTTTCACCTCTTCTTCCACCTTACAAATACAATTAGCCAAAGCCACCACAGCGCAAATAACGCTGGTGAATATGATGGGGCAAACGGTGCAAAATATATTACCGCCCCAAAGCATAGATGCTGGGCAACATCAATACACCATTAATAGAAACAATTTAGCCGCAGGCATTTATCTACTCGAAATAAAAACCGATGAAGAAACAGTGCATAGGCAGGTGGTTATTCAGTAGAGCCGCATGATTATGCGGCTCTACAAAGGCATCAGTAAAAGGCAAATACAAAAAACAATTTGCTGATGTGATAATATGCTAATGGAAAGGCAGAAACAAATTAGTAGAGGAGAAGATTGAAAGACAAATACAAATTAACCAATGAGATGATGAAAAAAACAAGTGCCAAAGTTGATGTAGGGGATTGGGTAATTGCCGAATAAGCTAAATGAGTTCATTCAATACAATCTACACTTGCAGAATGGGTTGTTGGAGTTCAAACAGTTGGTTCGGCAACTGCTGATTAGGCTGTTGGAGTTCATCCAATGCAATCTGCACTTGCAGAATAGGCTGACAGAGTTCAAACAATGGATTCCCCAACTGGGGAATGAGCTGTTGGAGTTCAAACAATGGATTCCCCAACTGGGGAATGGACTGTTAGAGTTCAAACGATGTATTCGGCAACTGGGGAATGAGCTGTTTGACTTCAAACAGTGTATTCGGCAACTGCCGATTAAGCTGTTGTACTTTTTAGAAAAGAATATTTTGTTTGAAATCATAACACGGTATATCCAACATTCAATAAACCAATTCAATCACTATAAAAAACAATTTCATTATGCAAACCCGTCCTTGGTCATTTCTTAGCAACCCGTTTCAAACTGCCACCAATGGCAGCTTTATTAAAGCTATGCTCATTAGCACCACTTTAGATGCCGCCCTAAATGCTGCCAAAGCCGATGCGGCTATTTTAGTGCTGTACAATTTATATCACCCCATTCATGTGGCTTATAAAGCTGCTTACGATGCTTGGTATTTGCAAAATGCTACGCAAATTAGTGGCACAGCCAATATGCAGGCTTTGATAGATGGGCTAACGAACAATGTAAACCAGTGGGATGCTAAAGTGCAAGTGTTGTTTCCTAAAAACACCTCTGCTTATAAAGGCTTTTTTCCAAATGGTCATTCGCCGTTTCAAAGTGGTTCGGATGTAGAGCGCATAGCCGCTGTGGGCGCATTGGATGCTGCCTTGGCATTGGTGGTGCCTGTGCCTGCGGTGCATGCCGATGTGGATGCTTATTATCAACAATTATTAGCTGCCATTAATGTACACGATGGACAAATGAGCACCACTGGCAGCAAAAGCACCACCTTAGAAGCCCAGCGCATAGCCATGTGCAATGGGCAGTATACTGTATTGGGCGGCTTGATGCAAAAATATAGCACCAACACTGCACCCATTGCCTCGTTTTTTAATTTAAGCATTATCATGAGCCGAGCACAAAAAACATTTGTAGGGTCGCATTTAGCACCCGAAAAAGATGTGGTGATATGTCAACGAACGCTACACGACACCGATAATGTATTGTTGATAAATGCCGGACCTACTATACTTAGATTTTATGCAGCGGCGCAAAAAACCGATCCCATTGGGGCAACTTTTATTGCCATGCCACCTATGACTTCGCAAAGCCACCCAGCAAGCGATTTAGGGAATATTGCCACCAATCATTTTATTAAAGCGTATAACTCTAATACCACTCAAGAGGGTAGTTGGGAATTAGATTTGTAAGGCAGATTAGCTATTCGGTTTAAAACAAGCACATCCTATATTAGCCCAAGCCGATACAATATAGGGTGTGTTGTTAATACACTTGCTAAGTTTATAAACAGCATTATTTATCGTACAAAATTTTGGTAACCACCGTTTCGGTGCCTGTGTCGTTGGTAGCAAACACCAAATAAACCCCCGAAGCTGTTTTAGTGCCTTGCAGTGTTTGCCCGTTCCACACGGCTTGCCCACCCAATGCTTTGGTGGAGTAGATGAGTTGCCCATTGATGTCGGTTATTTTTACCGAAGCATTATTTACCAAACCTTTAATAGCCACTGTGCCTCCATAATTGTGTGGCACAGGATTGGGGTAAGCGTACACACCGCTATTGGTATCGCCGCCAGTGGTGGCATCGCTTTTAAACGAACACATGCCAGCATCGGTAGAAAAGAATACTTCGCCTGTACTATTATTGATGCCAATAGCATAAACAATATTAGAAAGCAGTGGGCTATTATCTTTGGTAAAATGATAAATTTGGGTGATGCCGTCGGCACTCATCAGCCACACTCCATGCGATGAAGAAACCCATTTGCGATTGGCTCCATCAACTTTAATATCAGTAACTGTTTCGGCAGCAAATAAGTAATTAGCAATGCTGTCAGTAGGGTTGGTTACAATAATTTGCTGCGCATCTTCGCCCGAAAATATTTGGGTTTCATCATAAACCACTGCTACACCTGCATCGGTGCCTATCCAAATTTGTCCGTTTTTATCTTCGGCAATGGCTGTAACATTAGTACTGGGCAAATTGCCATAGCCAATACCTTTGGTTAGTACTCGATATTGGTCGTCGGAAGTATTATCAATATCAGCCCCCGAGCTATAAACCACCAACCCTTGTTGAATGGTGGTTATCCATTTTTGGTCGTTCTTATCTACTATCAATTTCATCAAGGTATTGGTTTGTGGCGATGCAAAGCTTTTCCAGGTACCATCGGCTTTTTTTACGACAATTGGTTTGGTGGCAATATTATTGGTCATCCATAAATTGCCTTGCGAATCGAAATTGACATCAGCCACTCTCACTTTTGTGCCATCACCATTAGCCGCTTGCAATGCCGAGTTGTGGTTTTTATACACTTGCACTTGGTTGTTAGCCAATGTATATTGCACCAAGCCCCAACCAAAAGAGGCGAAATAAACTTGTGTATTATCGGGCGAAATAGCTACTGAAACTATATCTAAAACCGAATCTAAAGCTGGATAGGTAAAGCGGTCATGTTCATACCACTGCTCATTCGCAAATGAATAGAAGCCACTTGGGTTATAAGTATAGTTGGTGCCAATGATTAATCCGCCAGCTACCCACACGGTGTTATTTTTTTCGGCAAAGGCAGATGCACTATTATAGTGGTTGGCATTGGGCACCAATTTTTCACCACTATTATTTTTTGAAAATAAAAACAAGCCGCCATAAATATCGCCAGCCCAAAATGCTTTGTCGGCAATGTCTTCCACCAAATCGGGATTAGTGCCAATCACATTGCCCATGTACACCTGTTGTGCCACACTAAAATTTTTGTTGTAAGCAAACAGTTGCGAACTATCGGTGCTGTTCTTTTTTCTTTCCGAAATAATTAAATGATTAGCATTGGCTTTTAATCTTAAAATACTATCGCCTTGGTGATGAATCACCAATTGCCATACACCGCCAGCATAGCGCATTACCGAATCATTTTGTAAAGAATAAATGTTGTTGTTAAACGCTACCAAAGCCAACGACTTTTTTGGTGTAGGCACAAAATTCCAATATTGAAAATCGGATAAGAGTGGTGAATTTAAATTGGCATATTTCAAGCCTGTAGCCATTTGCGCCCATATTTGATGATTCAAAATAGCTACCGATGTTACAGCACTTGTAGCACCATTATCGCCAATAAAATAAGTATCGTTAATTTGCTGCCCCACCATATCAAAATTAATAACACCAAAGCCACAAGCCAAATATGCAGTGTTGCCATCCATCACAATTTGATAAATAGTTTTATCGCCCAAAATGCTTTTTTGCTGAATGTCGTTGATGTTTACCACACCATTTGGTGTAAGCAAATCAATGTTGCTATTGATATAAGCCACTAGCAATGTTTTAGTATTTTCATGCCAAGCAATGGTGCTAATGCCAACATCGCTCATGCCTGTTGCTTTGCTGTATTGCTGAAAACTATGGTCGGTTTTATCTACCGAAAACAAACCAATGTGGCTGGCACAATAAATTTTATCGCCAGCATCGGCAATGGCTACCACATCTTCTAAAGCAGCAAAGATGCGCCATCCACCAATGGGAATGCCCTGTGAAAAAGATTTTTGAAAACAAAAAACAGTAAAAAAAAGGAGAAGGATTTTTTTCATCAACACAAAAAATATTTAGCTAAATAACGTAAATATTTTTGCAAAATTGTTTGTAAAATATTTTTCTGAAAAGATTTTTATAGATGAAATTGCACTTCAATTGTGCTACCATTGTTAGAAAAAACAACCAAATCGGCCAATTGCTTCATTAGGTAAACACCTCTGCCTGTAGGATTTTCGATGTTTTCGGGCAAGGTGGGGTCGGGCAAGGCATTGTAATTAAAACCGCTGCCTTCATCCGTTACAGTAATGGATAAAATATTGTCTGCCAAAATTTCGGCAGTAATAAAAACTTGCTTTTTTTCATCGCCATTATTGCCATGGATGATAGCATTGTTAATAGCTTCGCCCACTACCAATTCCATATTGGCTGCGGTTTCATCGTGCATGGGAAATAGCTTGCGAAGCTGTTCCAACAACACATACAGCATTTTAAAATTATCGGGCGATGAGGAAAATTGGAGGGTAATTTTTTCGGTTTCGATAAGCATAATTGATTTTAATGACTACAAAATAATTAGATAGTTTACGTAAACCATTTTTTTTTGTTTCAAAAACCAACAAAAATATTTTACAGTGCCTAGAAAATATTTCTGTAAATTTTTCAACATTTCCACAAAAAACATTTACCTTTGCCCTCCTTTTTTTAAAGCGGTGGAAAAAGAATTGCGACAATACGATATTCATTTTGTAGGATTGAAAACGGGTGAACACGATTTCGATTATCAAATTGACGACAAATTTTTCAAGCTGTTTGAAACCAGTTTGTTTGAAAAAGGAAAGTGCGACGTGCATTTAAAGTTGGATAAACAAACGGCACATTTCGAGTTAGATTTTTCGATAGAAGGCAATGTGGAAGTGGATTGCGATAGATGTACAGCGATGTTGAATTATCCGATTTTTAACAAAGTGAAATTGTACATTAAGTTTGATGACCAGCGCAATACAGGCGAAGAAAATGAAAACGATGAGGTGATTTATATTGCACGAGCAGATAGCACTTTTAATGTGGCACAAGTGATTTATGAATACATTAGTTTGAGTGTGCCAATGGTGAAAAATTGTGATTATTTAGAAGAACGATTTAAAAATTGCAATCAAGAAATTTTGAAAAAATTGAACAATTCGGCTGCGGCAGAAAAAATAGACGACCGCTGGCAAGGTTTGAAAAACATAAAAATAGATTAAATTAACAACGATAAAAATTAAGTAAAATGCCAAATCCAAAACGACGACATTCAGCAACAAGACGTGACAAAAGACGTACTCATTACAAAGCTGCTGTACCTACTGTATCTATCGACAAAACAACTGGCGACAACCATTTGAGCCATCGTGCTTATTTTACCAGCGATGGAAAGTTGATGTACAACGGACAAGTAGTTTTTGAAAAAGCAGGCAAATAGTTTCGCTTTTCTTAAAGAATATTTATTCTCGATTTCCAGATAAGAAACCTAGCCATGAGTTATTTTTGGCGAAAGTTTTTTGTCTGGATTTTTTTATTTTACCAATTCAAAAAAAGCAAAATGATAAAAATTGGAATTGATATGATGGGTGGTGATTATGCGCCCAAAGCCACAGTGCAAGGCGTTTTGCAGGCTTTATTGCATTTGGCTGATGATGAAATAATGGTGTTGATTGGCGATGAAGAAAAAATAAAAATCGAATTGCAAGCGAATAATGCTGATGCAGCAAAATTTAAAATTGTGCATGCACCCGATGTGATTGAAATGGGCGAACATCCTGCCAAAGCATTTCAACAAAAGCCGCAATCGAGCATCAGCATTGGGTTTCATTTGTTGAAAGAAAACAAAATTGATTCCCTTGCCAGCGCTGGGAACACTGGTGCAATGTTGGTGGGCGCTTTATTTAGTGTAAAAGCTATTGAAGGCATCAGCCGCCCCTGCATTTCATCGGTTGCACCCAAGCTGAATGGCAGCACTGGTGTGATTTGCGATGTGGGTGCAAACGCAGATGTGAAGCCCGAACACTTGAATCAATTTGCTTTGTTGGGCAGTATTTATGCCGAAAATGTGTTGAAAATTGCGAAACCAAAAGTGGGTTTATTAAATTTGGGCGAAGAAGAAGGTAAGGGCAATTTGGTGTTGCAAGCGGCTTTTCCGATGTTGAAAGAAAACTCGAAAATAAATTTTATTGGCAACATCGAAGGACGTGATATTTTTAATGATAAAGCTGATGTAATCGTTTGTGATGGCTATGTGGGCAACGTGGTGTTGAAAATGGGCGAAAATGTTTACGACATTTTAAAAGCACAAAACATCACCAATTCTTTTTTTGAAAAAGTGAACTACGAAATTTATGGTGGGATGCCTATCTTAGGAGCTAATGCGCCTGTCATCATTGGTCACGGCGTATCTTCGGCAATGGCGATAAAAAATATGATTTTGCAATCTCGTGATATGGTCAAGTTTGACGTGTGCAACAAAATAAAAGCATCAATGTAGTTTGTTGATTTTCTAAAAAAATCATTTCATATTTTTGCACCCTCAAAAAATTATTTTTATGACAGCAGATGATGCCCAGCTTTTTGTAGATGACGCTAATGAAACGATGCAAAAAGCCATCGAACATTTAGAAAGTGAATTGTCGAAAGTGAGAGCTGGTAAAGCTTCGCCGGCTATGTTAGAAGGTATTGTGGTAGATTATTATGGTGTGCCTTCACCTATTAGTCAAGTGAGCAATATCAACAATTCGGATGCACGAACGTTGGTGATTCAACCTTGGGAAAAAAACATGTTGGCACCAATAGAACGAGCCATATTAGGCGCAAACATTGGCGCAACGCCACTTAACGATGGTGTAATTTTGCGTATTGTGATGCCGCCATTAACCGAAGAACGCAGAAAAGAATTGGTAAAAACAGCGAAAGGAGTTTCAGAACAAAGCAAAGTGGCTATTCGCAACATTCGTCGTGATGCGATTGAAGGGTTGAAAAAATTGCAAAAAGATGGGTTGTCGGAAGATGTAGTGAAAGATGCAGAATCACATGTGCAAGGGTTAACTGATAAATATATTAGTATGGCTGATAAACACATTGAGCAAAAAGAAAAAGAAATCATGACTGTATAATTTTTTTGAAAAGAAAACTATATTTGCACCATCAAAAAACAATCAAATGAGCGCACATACCGAACCAATTGACGAACAAACACAACGAGCAAAAGACATTATCGTAATTACTTTTTTAGCCATGGCAGCGTTTTTCATTACGGCTTGTGTG